>JACIWW010000017.1 GCA_014360905.1 Chloroflexota bacterium | reverse complement strand
GCCAGATCGGCCATAGGCGGTGCTCCTCCTGGTGCAGTTGTTTCCACAATTCTTTTACCACAGGAGCACCCCCTTTTGTCAAAATCGCCTGTACCACCTGGTAACGATCTGTTGGCGCAAGCGCATCGTTGATTTGACACAATTGACCCAGTTAGGGTATAATCGCCACCCGTTGCAAACGGATATAGGAAAGGTGGTGTGGTAATGTCCAATTTGATACAGACTCTGACAGCAAGGGAGCCCAATCCCAATATCCCGCCTCTGCGTTCGGGAGATACCGTCCGCGTGCACAACCGCATTGTGGAAGGAGATCGCGAGCGCATCCAAGTTTTCCAAGGCGTTGTGATGCGTTTGTGTGGCAGTGGGGCAAACGCTCGTTTTACCGTGCGCCGGATTGCGGCACACGGTGTCGGTGTGGAACGAACCTTCTTCTTGGCTTCGCCCCGCTTGGAGAAAGTAGAAGTCCTGCGTCATGCGCACGTACGCCGGAAGCAGTTGTATTACCTCCGCGGACGTCGGGGCAAGGCTGCCCGCCTGCGCGATAAGCGCTTTGTCAGACCTGAAGAACCCGCTGCTGAGGAAGCCCAGGTATCAGAAACTGAGGCATAAGAGCAAGTCAAGTCACGCTTTTGAAGGTAGGATAAGGGCGTAGGTGACATCAACCTGCGCCCTATCTTTTGTGGAAATGGGTGGTCGTTTGAATTGGCCTGATCTGGCACGAGAACAGGAACTATGGCGGGCAGGTTACCGCTGGGTGGCTGGCCTCGATGAAGTTGGCCGGGGTGCTTTGGCTGGGCCGTTGGTAGCCGCGGCGGTTGTCCTGCCACCTGACCGCGCTGATCTCTGTGCGGTATTGTGCGGGGTGCGCGATTCCAAAATGCTGACCCCGCGCCAGCGCGCAGCGCTGTTTCCTGTGGTTTGCTCGATCTCCCTGGGAGTTGGTATAGGGATCGCTTCGGCGAGGTTCATTGACCGATGGGGCATTGCTCAAGCAGTCAAACTGGCTATGCTCATGGCGGTGCGCAATTTGCCCTTTGCCCCTGATTATCTGCTGATAGATGCCGTGCGCCTGCCCGACGCGGGAATACCACACGAGAGCCTGATCAAGGGCGATTCGCACGTCTTATCCATTGCCGCAGCTTCCATCATTGCCAAGGTGTTTCGCGATCGGCTGATGGTGGCTCTCGACGCCTATCATCCCGGTTATGGCTTTGCCGCGCACAAAGGCTATGGCACGGTGGCGCATCGCACTGCTCTGGAACGCCTTGGCCCCTGCCCCGCGCACCGCAGGTCCTTTTCTCCTGTAAAGAGAGTAGGAGGGAGTCTTGATTCCTTTTGAACAGAAAGGCCATGCGTTAATCTGGAGGTCAGACCGCGAGACCGTTTGCATCCAAGCCTGGGGGCGGGACTGCCTGCGTGTACGTGCCAGGCCAGGGCACGATGTGCTCGACCAATCCTGGGCGCTGCTCGATCCTGTGTCCACCGAGGTGGATATCGAAATTCACCAGGATCGGGCGCGGCTCGCCAATGGGAAGCTCTGCGCTGAGATGTCGGCCGAGGGGCATATTGGCTTCTTCCGTGTGCAGACAGGCGACAGGCTCTTGGAGGAAGAACCGCCGCTTTTCTTCCGTCCCCCGGTGCGCTCCTACCAAGCCCGCAGCGGCGACCTTTACCATATTGAAGTGCGCTTCAGGTCCCAGGAAGACGAATGCTTCTATGGGCTAGGTCAGCAAATCCATGGGCGCCTCAACCACAAGGGCTGTGTCATCGAGTTGACTCAACGCAATAGCGAGGTCAGCATCCCCTTCTTGCTTTCCAGCCGAGGATACGGCTTCTTGTGGCACAACCCTGCCATCGGGCGGGTAGAACTGGGCATGAACGGCACCCGCTGGGTGGCTGAAGCATCTCGCCAGGTGGATTATGTGGTCATCGCCGGCGATTCGTATGCCGAGATTCTGGAACGCTACGCTGACCTGACAGGTCATCCTCCGCTGCTGCCTGCCTGGGCCACGGGCTTTTGGCAGAGCAAGTATCGCTATCGGACGCAGGAGGAACTGCTGGAAGTCGCCCGTGAGTACAAACGGCGCAATTTGCCTCTCTCAGTTATCGCGCTCGACATGATTCACACCCCCGCTATGGGCGATTGGAGATTCGATGAGCGCTACTTTCCAGACCCGGCTGGAATGGTGCGTGAACTGGATGCGCTGGGAGTGAAACTCATGGTCTCGGTATGGCCGGCGGTTACCGTGCAGAGCCAGAACTTCCAGGAGATGCACAAACGGGGATTACTGATCCGCACCGAGAAGGGCGTAGATGCGCATTCCATCCTGTGGGTTACGCCCCAAGACCCGCTCTACCTCCATTTCTATGATGCCACCAACCCAGAAGCCCGATGCTATTTGTGGGCACAGATGAAGCAGAACTATTATCGCTTTGGGGTCAAGGTCTGGTGGCTGGATGCTTGCGAGCCCGAGATCTACCCCCAAGACCACGGGAATTTGCGCTACTTCCTGGGCAATGGATTGGAGGTGGGCAACCTTTACCCCTTGTTGCATCAGCAAGGCTTTTACGAAGGAATGAAAGCGGCAGGCGAGGAGGAGGAGGTGGTCTTGCTGTGCCGTTCGGCATGGGCTGGTAGCCAGCGCTATGGCGCTGCTGTGTGGTCTGGGGACATCGCTTCCACCTTTGAATCCCTGCAAGTGCAGGTCAGGGCGGGTTTGAACATGGGGCTGAGCGGCATACCGTGGTGGTCGACAGACATCGGCGGGTTCATTGGTGGGGATATCACCTCGTCCTATTTCCGCGAACTGGTCGTGCGCTGGTTCCAGTACGGTTGTTTTTGCCCTCTCTTTCGCCTGCATGGATGGCGTTCGCCTGCGGAGAGCGCTACTTGCGGTGCCCCCAATGAGGTCTGGTCCTTCGGCGAGGATGTTTACGCCATCCTCAAGGAATATCTCCTGCTGCGCGAACGGTTGCGCCCCTACATCCTGGAGCAAGCGCGAGTCGTGCATGAGCGCGGGATACCCCTGATGCGTCCGCTCTTCTTCGACTTCATGTCCGACGAGAACTGCCGCGCGGTAGACGATGCATTCCTGTTTGGTCCGGAGATTCTGGTTGCTCCGGTGCTGCATCAGGGCGCACGGGAGCGTGAGGTGTACTTGCCTGCTGGTACCGCGTGGATGGATGCTTGGACGGGGCAGGTTTGGACCGGCGGGCAATGGGTGCGGGCGGACGCGCCGTTGGAGCGCATCCCTGTCTACTTGCGCGAGGGCAGCCCGCTACGCGCCTTTTTTATCACTCTCCGCGGGAGCCCTTGACGTAGGACAACTGCTCGTAGATCAAGCCATTCTGCACGCGGAAGACATCGAGCCCTCGCATGTGCCTCTTTTCCCCTGCCGCATCCACCCAGTCGTAGCGCCAGCGCGCGATGCACCAAATGCCAAAGCCAGAGACTTTCTCGATTTCGATGCGGGCATGGGGCGACCTGCGGAAAAAGTCCTGCCAGAACTGTGTGATGGCTTCCTTGCCCGAGTACACCGCGCCGTCGGGGGCTGGCTCTGCGCTCTCGAAAACGCAATCGTCGCTCACGAGCCGCATCATGCCCGCGACATCATGGCGATTGAACGCCTCACTGAACTCGAGCACGGCGCGCACTGCCGATTCTATCCTCGCCATGCGCACTGGACTCATGGTGATGGAACCTCCTGCGGTGGGGGAGATGAGTAGGTAAGGGCTGGAAGCTGAGCGGCCAGGCAGCTGATAGAGAATGCGCAGGATAATGAAGAAGCGCGCCGACCTTCTCGACTTGCTGCCGAGTCAACGACGCCGGGGTTGAGACGTTGCAGATGCTTCAACAGCACGCAGTACAAGGCGAATCCTCCCTGCCGCGCATGCCTCTTCCGGCAGCGAATAAATCCAGCCAGCTTCTTCTGCATATGCATAGCGGATGAAGGGAGCTCGACGCAGCGTTCGCAGGCAAGGCCCGTGGCTGCTACTTCCCCCTTACACGATTGACTATCTCATTTAGAAATGTGCGTCTGCGGCATTCAATAAAGGTCTGGAAATCATCCCTTTCCATCGCTTGTTGCGCTTCTTCGGAAATCAGATGGCTTTGGAGGGTCTGGCGTAAGCGTTCTTTGTCCCCACCGTGCTCTTTCAGGAAGAGTGGTAGGTATACGGATGGCTTCTTGTTCCCTTTGATTTGATTGGATGAAATCAGTGTCCGATTGAGGATACAGTTCACCTGGGCTTCGCTCTTGTATTCTGACCTTGGGAAAATGTGGTCATCCTGGCAAGTTTTTAAAACGGCAGGTTGGCCGTTGATAAAGTCCCTTCCGCCCGCTAGCACAATCAGACACATGAGTCCACGATAGACTGCCGAGCGTTGGTCTTGGATACTCATGAGGTCTACCTGCTCTATATTCAGATTCTCCAGCCATATTGGGCAGTTTCCACCATCCAACCATTCTTTCATTTCCCGTACATCTCGGTAAGTGGTAGTATCTACGGCCTGATCATAGCGTTGAGCAAAGACGTTTCCCCAATACCAGCGATCCACCTTGCGATACATGACTTCTCCACCATGTTTCTCAGCCACAAGATGAAGCAGCACTGCCAAAGGAACCAGAAGGGTACTGTAGGGGATCCATCGCTGGGCAACAGCCCCATAGCCATCTGGCGAAGTAACGCGCTGATAAGCCTTTTCAAGCGAAGAACATGCCTGCTCCCATAATTTCTCAAAGCGCGATTTTTCGAGTTCATCAATGACATCCAGCAAAGCACTCTTCCGCACCTCTTTGCCTTCAAAAAGCGCGATCACTTTGAGCACAAACTCCGGTTTAATAATTTTTGCAAGTTCCCTATTGTTCTTGGAGAAAACCTGCCACAGCTTGCGCAAATCTATGCCTTTCAGATACAGGCGAGCAACCGCGAGATCGAATAAAGAGAGGCTCACTCCTGTGCGGTTAATGCGCTCGAAAATGTTGACGATATTCTCCTTGCCCGTTTCGGGAGAAACTGAGACTACCGGCACCATGAAGTCGGCAAAACGGCGATAGAAACCTTCAAGGATGTCCTTTTCCTCCTGGGCAACAAACTTTTGTTGTTCGTTGTATAGCCAGTGATAGAACTTACCAGAGTCTCGAAACAAGGGGAAAGCAATAACATTTCCGACCTCGAGCATTGCTTGCATCTCAGCTAGGCGCCGGCGGTCGGCAAGAGAAACACCATAGACGGCATCGTCTGGGTTGCCATCCATCAAGGCATCAAGGCGCAGAAAAAAACGATATGGGTTTTGGCTTTTGCCCAAAGGTATTTTCGGCTCGTAGAGCACATAAAAGAGCGAGGTAATGCGCTGTTGTCCGTCCAATACAAGCCGAACTGTTGGATGGTTGTTGGGCTTTGCCCCGAGGGTTTCTAATCCCTCAACAACGCGAAAGGGGAATATCGCTTGTTCGGGCGGGGTATCCAGTATAAGAAATGTGCCAATGAAGTATCCCTGCAAAATCGAGACGAGCAACTCCTCGATGTTCTCGCGGGTCCACACAAAAGACCGTTGAAATTCCGGCAGTACGACTTTGCCGTGATATGCGTCCTCGATAATTGTGAGAAGTTTTTCGGGATTTGTCTTGGGTGGATTAACCTTGGAAATCACATATCCTCCTTTGCTGCTAGGATGTCTTTCAAGTAGAGCCGATGATCTCTCATGCGGGTATAACCTCACGCAAAATTGCTGAACGTAGTTCCACCCGCAATGCCCTTCGGGGAACGATGTCTACTTCCCGCTGAAACACTTGCTCTAGAAACAGGGCTAACCCGGTCAAGTCAAGCAAGTCCGCATCCTCTTCAAAATCTACCAATAAGTCTATATCGCTTGCTTGATCCTGTTCTCCGCGAACGACGGAACCAAAGAGCCCGATTGACCTGACTTTATAACGCACAGCCAATTCGGGTTTCAGTGTTCTGAGGGTTGCCAGGTAATCTTCTACTTTTACCGTCGCCATTATTGGTATCCTCGCTTTCTCCAAGGGCACTCGCGATGGTGAATAAACCGGTTTGGAACGCTAGTGCTCCTTTTTGATCAAGTGCCGCAATAGCCTTCTCTATTTCCTCAAGGACGATATCGAACGCAAGCGCAATCTCATTTTGGTCCACTTAGCCCTTCTCTGTTGATTCGCATCCAGCGCTCCATCACGCCTCAAATCCTGCGCAAAGCGCAGCAGAGCAGCGTCAGGTGGAAGCGCTTGTTTGGCGCTTGTACTCCTGCCTAGATTTTCAGCAACAGCGGCGCCTGCTCCACTCGCGGATAAAGCCCGTCAATCTCCTCCTGAACCTCGATCGTTTTCTTCAGAGCGGTCACGACGCGGCAATAGGTACGGATCTCATCCAGCGTCAAGTTCCGCCCTTGCCGGTCCTTCAGCCATTTCTCGCACACCTGGTAGCCGCCGATGGTGTATTCCCACACCTCCAGGGGAACCGGCGCGAAGTACTGCGTGGGGTTGATGGACACCCGTTCCGTGAGGGCATCATAGGCGAGTTTGACCACGCGGCCATCTCCTGTCCCTTCGAAGCGGCAGGTGGGTTGGTCAAGGTCGGGCGAGCGGAGCAGATGCAGGGCGACCAGTCTCTCGCCGAGCGCGGTCAGTTCGGCGAAGAGCGCCGCCTCGCTGGTGAAGGGGATGCGGGGGAAGTCCAGGCGCAGGAAGTCGGCGTACTTTTCCCGATAGGTGGGCGCGTAGAGCACGGCGTAAATGTAGTGAAATACCTGCTCCGGGGCTATGGCCGTAAATGTCGCCGGTTGCGCTTCCTGGAGGGCGCGGGCAATCGTCCCCAGCACCCCCTCGATGTCGGTCATCACCTGTTCGTTAGTGAAACGCAGCACCCGCAGTCCTATGCTTTCCAGGAACTCCTGGCGAATGGCGTCCTCCTCTGCGGTGTATTGATGGACGGGCCCATCCACCTCGATAACCAGCCCTGCATCCCGACAGTAGAAATCCACGATAAAGCGCTCAATAGCGTGTTGACGCCGGAATTTGTATCCCAAGAGCTGTTTACGCCGCAGGTGTTGCCACAACATCTCCTCCGCGGTTGTGGGATGCTGCCGCATCTCCTGGGCGAGGGGTTTGAGCTTTCCCCAGAGGTGCGGCGGGGTACGCCATCTTGACCCTTCCCCCTGGCCCCCTCCCCGTGAGCGGGGAGGGGGTGTGGGGGTGGGGTTATACGCCTTTTGCAACATCGCCAGCAGCTCCGCCTTCAGATTCGGCCGGCGCTCCTGCGGTGCTGAGTCGCTGAACATTTCCTCCTGGCGACCTAGCTGGGTGCTCTGACGTTCCGGCTGCGGGTAGAGATACAGAGGGAAATTCACATTCCCGCCGCGGGTAGAGATACAGAGGGAAATTCACATTCCCGCCGCGGTAGAACAGGTTGAGGTCCTCAACATGAGCCGAGCAGTAGGCTAGATTCCATACCTCTCCACCTACTGCTTGCCCTTGCCGCCCGATGCACAGCGCCACATTCTCCCCCGCCAGCATGTGGCGCATGACTTCGGGGCGGGGCATGCACAGGAAGCCGCGCGAGCGGCCGGTGTAGTAGGTATAACGCACATCGAAAGGCCGATAGAGGATGGGCACCACCTTGTCCCGCTCCGGGCCGGAATCGTGCAGGTCTTTTTGAGCCAGAGTTACCTTCCAGTCGCGCGCATCTTTGCCCAACCCATACGCCTGGCGGGCCAGTTCCGGGTCCAGGCGGGAGAAGTTGAGTACCGTCGTCCATACTTCCTGTGGTGTCCAGCGGATGGTCAGCTTATCGCGGGCGGTAACAATGCCCACGCTGTACTTCTCGAAGATGTCCGTCACGCTAGGAAAGGCGTTGTAGCGCTCCAGTTCGGCCTCTTCCCGCGGCACAAACAGGTAAAACGGCGGGCGGGGGTGGATTTTCGCCCAGGGCGTGGTGGTTACATCGTGCTCCTTCAGCCAACCATACTTGTCTGCCCGCAGGCCCCACAGGTCGGCGTGGTAGACCCCTCCTCCCAGCCCTCTCCCCGCAAGCTCGGAGGGGGTATGGGGTAGCTTTACAAAAAGGGCAATCGCCACCCCCTGGCGGATGTCGAAGACGTTCTCGTCGGGGCTACCGTCGGGACAGCGCTCTCGCTTCAGGGCGTTGCCGTGCAGGTCCAGAAGGTAGATCTCGTCGAAGGTCTGCATCAGGCTGCGGCGCATGCCACGAAAGGTGGGGTTGTCCAGATAGCCGTGGTTGGTGATCATCCCCACCACGCCGCGCCCGGCCTGTTCGATCTTCCATTGGGCAAAGCGCAGGAACTTGACATAGTCATCTTGCAGCCATTTGGGGTTCTTTTCGCCCAGCGGCTTGCCGTCCACCTGCTTGTAGGTCTCGATCTGGCGCAGGATCCACTCGCCCTTATTTGCCGAGTGGCCGGAGTAGGGCGGATTGCCCAGGATGACCAGGATGGGCTGCTCTCGCTTCACCCGTCCGGCCAGGTGCGATTCCTCCGCCAGCGAGGAGAGACCCGGCAGTTGGCTGGCTTGCAGTTCGCTCATGTCCAGGGTGTTCGTCAGGTAGAACGGAACGCGCTCGTCCTCCCGCAACCGATGCCCCAATTCATCCAGGAAGAAGGCCATTTTCAAGTGCCCCACCGCATAGGGCGCCATCATCAACTCGAAAGCGTAAAAGTTGCCCAGGATGTGCTTGCGGATGAGCTCCTCGCGTCCGCCCGAACCGTACTCGGCGACAAACTCCTGGACGGCCCGTTCCGCAGCCCGGGCGACGAAGGTCATCGTGCCGGCGGCCGGGTCGAGCAGGGTCACGCCGTCCGAAGCCAGGCCATCGGACTTGCCAAATCGGGTTTTCAGCAAAAGGTGCAGCGAGCGCACGATGTACGAGACCACCGCGTCGGGCGTATAGTACACACCCCGGCGTTCGCGCTCTTCGGGGTCGTAGTGGGCCAGAAAGGTCTCGTAAAAGTGCACGATGGGGTCATCCCCCTTGCCTTCCCGATAGAATTGGGACATCATCCCGGAGACATCGGCCACCGCCAGCACGTGGGCAATGTCATCCACGATCCAGGCCATCTCCTCCGGCAGGTCCTCCAGCGAGATAAAGCGGAACAGGTCGCGCAGGATGCCGATGGTGTGGGGAATATGGTGGAAAGCCGCCACACGTGAGAACCCGTCGGTGGCACGTGTGCGAGCAGCAAATAGGCCGTAAGTGACCGTCTGGGCGTAGAGGTCGGCGAATTCCTCGGGGGTGAGGCTGCCGATGAGGAATTTTTGGAAGGCTTCGTAAAAACCACGGAGACGCCCCTTGCCTGCTTCCTGTTCCATGGCCAGTTCCTGGCGCACGACATCCCGCAGGAAGCGGGTACGCTTGGCCAGTTCAACAGCCAGGCTCTCGGCAGTGAGTGGCCGTGGCAGGGAGAAAGCCAGGAATTGCTCCAGCAGCGACCAGACCTCCTCGGCGTGCTCCATTGGCGGAGTCTGTTGAAGCGCTGTCAGCACCCTTGGCCGGCCAAGTTGCGCCGTCATGATGCGTTCACCGTTGCGGTAGAGGCGGAATTCCAGGAAATTGGTCAGGATGAGATTGGGGAAGGTGCTCCGATAGCGCTGCAACTGTTCGGAGTCTTCGAAGCGATCCAAAAACTCTTCGGTGGGAGGCTTGGCTTCGAGGTAGCCGACGATGCGGCTGGTGCCATCCCAGACGCGGAAATCTGGGTTGCCGGCTTCGGTGGGGCGAGGCAGGACTGTCACCTGGATTTCGGGGCGTCCAGTTGCCTGGGCCACCTGCCGGATCAGGTCGGCCAGCGCAGGGTAGAAACTCTCCTCGCGGGCATCACCCGCACGGATCACATCCGTCAGTTGCTTCAGATACGTTTTCAAAAGGGCTTTTTGGGCCATCATTTGTATCATTACTCGTCCAGATATTTCCGCCTAACGGATGGCGGCTCACCTGCGCCGCGGCTCGGGCGATGGGCCTCCGCTACTGACCTCGGCGGCAGGCCCAGCCGACTTCACAACCGAGCATGATAGCCGCGTCAGGTGCAGCCGCAGGTTAGGCGACGCGCTCCTGTGCTATGACCTCCTGGAGCAGCTTCATTACCTCGTTTGGCCTTCTCGTTGAGAATGCAATGTCCCGCACCAAACCCTTCTTGACCTTCAGCCCCAGCACCAACCGGGGATACTCCAGGAAGTTGAACGAAGCGCAATATCTCTGACCTATGAACATGAAGTGTATCCCGGCCCCGCCATATCTCGCCAGCGGGGATGAATCATCGAGCTGGCACCCTTCAATGTTGTCCAATGGAACTGCCCATGTGAAGATGCCAAACGTGAGCCTCAGAGACTCTCCTGTGAGACGAATGACGAGTGTCCTGTAGTTCAGGAGTAGAACAGAAACACAGCGAATAGACAAAGCAAGACGATGCCCCACCCGTCGAGGCCGCGCCCTGTGACTCGCCACGTTGAGAGCGAGAGAAACAGAAGCGTCAGAACGACAAACAGCGCCTCTGTCCTGGGCGATGACAATCGTTCTTCGTAGATGGTCTTTGTGATCACAACAGCCTCACAGTGTGGTCTTATCCAGCGCGACCACTCGCGAGGCCCTGGAACCTGCGGGCCTCGAGGCCGCGACGAGCCAACGAAACACCGAAGCACAAATCAGCGGCGCCGTTAGCGCGGACGCGCAGCGTCCGCGCTAACTATTGATTAGACGGAATCCTTAATCTGCCCCATTCTGGAGGGATATGCGGAATCCGTATATCCCTGTATCCCCCGGACTGTTGCAAGATCCCTTGACATGCGGTGACCTGACCGTTCCGTGCTCTCCTGCAGTTGTACTGAGAGGCGTTTTTGCGCTATCAGCACAGCGTCGCAAGGAGGTGGGACAAACAGCTTGTCAAGATTGTCCACATTCTTCCAACTGGATGTCGTCCATATTTTATAGGCAAGTCAAGTTATCCGTCAAACAGTGCCGTGGTACGGGTGTAGTCCAACTCAGGGGCATTCAACGAATGCATGATGCGACACATTCGTTCATTCGTGCCCTATTCGTTGCTGGCACAGCAGTCGGTTGCCAAAGCCTGCCTGCTGTGCTATACTATGTCGAACCTCGTCATTTTTAAAGCATCTCCGCATCACGAGCAAGGAGTGTGACCATGCAGTTCGAAATCCAGGTGAGCAGCAAGACAAAAGCCGAGTTGGTGGATATCACTATGGAAGTGCAAAAATGCATCCAGAAAAGTGGTGTGCAGGAGGGGCTATGCGTCATTTTTGTGCCTCACACCACGGCTGGCGTGACGGTGAATGAAAACTGGGATCCATCGGTCAAGATGGATATCCTCGCTGTTTTGGATCGTCTGGTGCCCTGGCAGGCGAACTATCACCATACCGAGGGCAATGCCGCAGCGCACATCAAGACAAGCCTCCTGGGTTCTTCACAAACGCTGTTTATCGAGAAAGGGCAGCTGGTGCTAGGCACCTGGCAAGGTGTCTTCCTAGCCGAATTCGATGGGCCTCGCCGCAGGGAGGTCCTGGTACGCATCATCTCTGACGCTGAGAGAGCATGATCTCTACCGCACTTTTGGATCGCATCCTGCCCACAGTGGCGAAACCAGCACGCTACAGTGGCAACGAGTGGAACAGCATGCGCAAGGACTGGGCGCAGGCAAAGGTCAGAGTGGCGTTGGCTTATCCCGATGTGTACGAAGTGGGCATGTCCAACCTCGGCTTGGCTATCCTCTACGACCTGGTGAATCAGCAGCCGGAGATGCTCGCCGAGCGGGTCTATGCGCCTTGGTTGGATATGGAGCGTGCCATGCGCCAGGCAGGGATGCCCCTCTTTTCGCTGGAATCGCATCATCCTGTGCGCGATTTCGACATCCTTGGTTTCAGCCTGCAGTACGAGTTGAACTATTCCAACGTGTTAAACATGTTGGATTTGGCTGGGATCCCCTTGCTGGCATCGCAGCGTAATGAGGATTGTCCATTGGTCATCGCTGGCGGCACTTGCACCTATAACGCCGAGCCACTGGCGGATTTCTTCGACCTGTTTGTCATCGGGGAGGGGGAAGAGGTGCTCCTGGAATTGCTCCGCTTGTATCTGGAGTGCAGAAAAAGCCATGCCCCTTGGAAAGAGGAATTCCTGCAGCAAGCAGCTAGCATCAAGGGCGTCTATGTCCCCCACTTGTACCGCGTGGCTTACCACGAGGATGGAACGGTATCGTCCATCGAACCCGCGAAAGCGGGGGTGCCAGCGCGTGTCCAAAAGCGCATTGTCCCTGTCCTGCCACCGCCGCCGGTCAAGCCGGTGGTGCCTTTTCTGAACGTGGTGCATGATCGTGGCATGGTGGAGATCATGCGCGGTTGCACGCGGGGCTGCCGCTTTTGCCAGGCGGGGATGATTTACCGTCCGGTGCGCGAGCGCCCGCTACAGGAGGTTCTGGACGCCATAGACCAACTGCTTGCTCACACCGGCTATGAGGAGATTGCACTGGTATCGCTGAGCAGTACGGATTACACCGGCATCGAGCCCCTGGTGCGGGAATTGAGCCAGCGCTATGCCGAGCAGCGCTTGGCGATTTCTCTGCCCTCATTGCGCACGGACACCTTTTCCGTTGCGCTGGCGCAGATGATTCAGCGCACGCGCAAGACTGGATTGACCTTTGCGCCGGAAGCAGGGAGCGAGCGCCTGCGGCAGGTCATCAACAAAAGCGTCACCGCAGATGATCTGCTGCGCACGGCTGAAGCGGCTTATGCCAGCGGTTGGCTGCGCATCAAGCTGTATTTCATGATCGGGCTGCCTACGGAGACATTGGAGGATGTGCTGGCAATTGCGGATTTGGTCAAGGCAGTGCGCGGCATCGGGCGGTGTTGGCATGGCCCTCGGGCTCAGGTCAGCGTCAGCGTGGCTACCTTCATCCCCAAAGCCCACACCCCGTTCCAGTGGCTTCCTATAGAAGACGCGGGGCAGATTGCCGCCAAACAGCAGGCACTGCGTCGCGCCCTGCCTGGACGCGGCATAGAATTGAGTTGGTCAGACCCCATGACAGCCTGGTTGGAGGCAGTGCTTTCACGAGGCGATCGCCGCCTGGGACAGGTCATCTTGCGCGCATGGCAATTGGGGGCGCGTTTCGATGCCTGGGCGGAGGCTTTTCAGCCGCAACTCTGGCAGCAGGCTTTTGCCAAGGCAGGTCTTGATGCAAGTTTCTACGCCACACGGCAGCGCTCCTTCGCTGAGGTCTTGCCTTGGACTCACATCCACACTGGAGTCAGCACTGCGTTCCTGTGGGAAGAGTATCAGCGCAGCCTGCGCGGCGAGAGCAGCATTGACTGTCGCGGCGGCTGTCAGGATTGCGGTGTACGGGTTGCTTTTGACCTGGATCGCTGCCCCAGTCTGGCAGATGACACGGTAAGGATCGCATCAGAGCATGCGCGTGACAAAGCGGATAGAGTAGCGCCTGCTGGACGTTCCCACATGATGGACAGCGAGTAAGGCGAGACGATGCAACGTTTCAGAATTACTTTTGCCAAAGGGGATGAAGTCAAGTACATCTCTCATCTGGATTTGATGCGTGCCTGGGAGCGCGCTTTGCGCCGCGCTAAAATCCCTTTGGCCTATTCGCAGGGTTTTAACCCGCATCCCAGGCTGTTCTTTGCCGCGGCATTGCCTGTGGGCTTTACCGGGCGTGCGGAGATGCTGGATGTGGTTCTGCAAAAGCACATGGAGCTGCATGAGTTTGCATCCCGTCTGAAGGGGCAACTGCCGCCTGGCCTGCAACTTGAGAACGTGATGGAGGTTCCCATGACCCTCCCGCCCCTGCCTGCGCAGGTTGTGGCAGCAGAGTACGAGGTGGTTGTGGAGAGCCAGGATGCCCCACAAGAAATGCAAGCGCGACTGGATGACCTGTTGGTCGTGCCAAGTCTGCCCTGGCGCCGGGAGCGCCCCAATGGGGTGCGGGAATATGACCTGCGGCCGCTTATCCGAGCGTTGTGGATCGTCGGTCGGCGCGAAAGAGCGTATGTCATTGGCATGCGTCTGCAAGCAGATGAGCGAGGCACAGGTCGCCCTAACGACGTGATCGCGGCGCTGGGTCTGGCAGATGCCGTGCATAGCATTGAGCGAGTGCGGCTTTTGCTCGCGCAGGATTAACTTGCTGAACTTGCTCATTGCCATTAGAATCAACCTATTGTTATGGATGGAATTGTCCCTATTATGAGGAGGTAAGTGGTGAAACGCATATGGGCTCCGTGGCGCATGAAATATATCGCAGGAGAGAAACCACATAACTGCGTGCTTTGTGAAGCACTGCAAGCAGGTAATGATGCAGCGCGCTACATCCTATACCGGGGCACAAAGGCTGTCCTGATGCTCAATCTATACCCATACATCAACGGGCACCTCATGGTTGTACCTTATGAGCATGTGGGTGACTTGGTAGAATTGGACGATGAAACCTTGGCCGATATGATGCTCTTGACCAAAAAAGGCTTGCAGGCACTTCGCGGAGCAATGAACAATCCGCATGGGTTCAACGTGGGCATCAATTTGGGACGAGTGGCTGGGGCCGGGATTCAGGATCATGTGCACATTCACATCGTGCCGCGCTGGGAAGGCGATACCAACTTTATGCCCGTCCTTGCCGACGTACGCATCATTCCCGAGTCGCTGGATGACACCTACAATAAGCTGTTAGCAGTACTACGCAAGGTGGAAGGAGGCAATTCAACCTCCCGGTGAGAAAAATCGGTTTGCGTTTGCGCAGAGCGCGTGTCGTTGCGATACGCTGGTTCGCGCCTGGTGAAATATCGGAACGCTGGAATTATCTGAATCTCTACCGTGAGGTGGCTTGGTACGGGATACTATCTGGCGTGAATGCGACTTTCACCAGCATTTTTGCCCTTCGGCTGGGAGCATCCAATTTCCTCATTGCTTTGCTCACCTCCTTGCCGGCGCTGATGAACGTCCTTTTCCAGATTCCTGCCGCCCGTCTGGTTGAGCGCGAGAGCGACAAGAAGAGGACTTTGCTTGTATCGGGCTTGTTGATGCGTCTTCCCGCTTTTCTGATTGCGTTGGTGCCCCTATTGGGCAAGGGAATCCAGGCAAGTGCTATCGTCTATATCACTGCGTTGGGCACAATTCCCACTGCGGTGAGCACTGTTTCCTTCACTGCCATGTTGGCCGAAGTGGTCGCTCCTCAGGATAGAGCTCGCGTGGTGAGCATCCGCAATGTTGCTCTCTCTGCGATGAGCACGGCGGCTGTCCTATTAACAGGCAAGGCACTGGATGTGCTGCCCTTTCCTTTTGGCTATCAATTGATCTTTACATTAGCATTTTTGGCTTCTGTGTTAAGCCTGTACTACCTAGGACGTGTGGTTATCCCGGGTACTGAGCGGATGCAACAGGTAGAGGTTCAGTCTAGCCAGCGTCTTGGCACCAGGCATTTGCTGCAAGCTATTCTGGCGCACCGTGATTATGTGCGGTTTACTTTGGGAGCTTTTCTCTATCATTGGGGGCTCTACTTCCCCATTCCCCTTTATGCCATTTACCGGGTGCGAATGCTACAGATCTCAGATGGTTGGATTGGCATTCTGGCTATGGTTGAGTCAGGTGTGACCATTGTGGCCTATTATGCCTGGGGTAGGTTTGCGCAAAGGCGTGGCTCGCGTTTGTTGTTGTTGCTAGGGCTGCTTGGCGTTTGTTTCTATCCCATAGGCACGGCCCTTAGCAAAAGCGTCATGCCCTTATTGCTGGTATCTTTCATCGCTGGCCTCGCTTCGCCAGCATTCAACTTGGGTCTTTTCAACGGTTTGTTGGAGGTCGTGCCGTCCGAGCGGCGAGCTACCTACATCGCTATCTTCAATACGATGATGAACATCCCAGCCTTTGCCGCTCCTATCCTGGGCACCACAGTGGCAGGATGGGTAGGAGTTCGCACTGCTCTCTGGATTGGCGGGGCGGCACGTATAGCCGTGTTCCTGGCTTTTGCCTATTTGATCTTGGCGCCTCCACGTCTTCTCGTGCGCCGTTTTCAGCAGACACTGACGGACGTGAAATAGGCAAATTGTTGTTTTTCGAGTACAATCTCGAAGGCAGGTATGCCTCGTGATCACCAGTAAGCACTACACACTTCAAGGAGGAAGGTCAACATGGCGACAAAACAGCAGGCTTCGCGGCGGCAGGTTGTGATCACCAGTGCAGTACGCACAGCCATTGGGCGGTTTCAGGGTGCTCTGAGTACTATTCCGGCATCTGAACTGGGAGCAGTGGTCATTCGGGAAGCCGTTAAACGTTCCGGCATCGAGCCAGCGTGGGTTGATGAAGTACTGATGGGCAATGTCGTCCAAGCAGGCCAGGGGCAGGCACCAGCACGCCAGGCAGCCATCAAGGCAGGTTTGCCGCCAACGGTTGGTGCGACAACGATCAACAAGATTTGCGGTTCTGGTCTAAAGTCGGTGATGTTCGCTGCTCAGGCCATCGTCGCTGGTGATGCTGACATCATCGTCGCAGGCGGCATGGAGAATATGACCTTGGGACCCTACTTGCTGCCACAGGCACGGCAAGGTTACCGACTGGGGCATGGTGTCCTGGTTGATGCGACGGTACATGACGGGCTATGGTGTTCATTCGAAAACCAGCACATGGGCAATGCTGCCGAGTGGATCGCACGCGAATATGGCTTGACACGCCAGGAATTGGACGAATACGCTTTGAAAAGCCACCAAAAAGCCATCGCAGCCATTCAAGCAGGCAAGTTCAAGGCGGAGATTGTGCCTTTGGAGATCCCGCAGCGGAAAGGTCCACCAGTGATTTTCGATACGGATGAATGTCCCCGCGCAGACACATCGCTTGAAGCATTGAGCAAACTGCGCCCTGCGTTTCAGGAGGGAGGCATGGTTACTGCAGGCAATTCTCCAGGCATTACCGATGGAGCGGCAGCCGTTGTCGTCATGGGTGAGGATACGGCAGCCAGGCTTGGTATCCAGCCACTGGCGCGCATCACCGGATACGATCAAGCGGCAGTCGAACCGCTGCGCATTTTCACAGCTCCGATCTTCGCTGTCCAGAAACTGCTCAGCAAGACGGGCTACAAATTGGCAGACATGGACCTGATCGAGATCAATGAAGCCTTCGCTGCACAGACGTTGGCCGATGGCAAGGCGTTGGGGCTAGATTGGAATAAGGTGAACGTTCATGGAGGCGCAATTGCCCTTGGCCACCCCATTGGCGCCAGCGGTGCGCGAGTGCTGGTAACGCTGCTCTACGCCTTGAAGGATCAGGGGCTGAAGACTGGCCTGGCCACGCTTTGCCTGGGTGGCGGCGAGGCAGTGGCCATGGTGGTCGAGTTAGTGTGAGATAAAGCGTAAAAACGCATTACGCAAAACGCAATACATACAACGTAATGCGTAGCCCAAAGTTTCACTTCTCACTCGTTATTTATCATTCATTACCACAAGGAGGAGAACATGGATCTCAAGTTCACTGAAGAACAAGAGATGATACGCAAGATGGTACGGGATTTTGCCCAGAAGGAGGTAGCGCCCATTGCTGCCGAGATAGACGAAAAGGGCATTGTGCCTTTCGAGAATATCAAGAAAATGGGGCAGTTGGGGCTGTTAGGGCTTACAGTTTCGGAGAAATACGACGGTGGCGGCGCAGATGCCATCAGCTATGTCATCGCGATCGAGGAATTGGCCAAAGCCTGTGCTTCCACGGCTATCGTCATGGCAGTGCAAAACTCGCTTGTGTGCGCAGGGATCGAGAAATTTGGTACAGAGGAGCAGAAAGAAAAATTCCTGAGGCCTTTGGCTCGCGGTGAAAAACTCGGCGCTTTTGCGCTCACCGAACCCGGAGCAGGCTCCGATGTCGCGGCAATGCTAACGACAGCGGTGAGGAGTGGTGATGCCTATGTGATCAACGGGCGGAAGCATTTTATCACCAACGGGGGCTTTGCTGATATTGTGATCCTCTTTGCCATGACCGACAAGGCTCAGCGGCATCGTGGCATCACTGCTTTTATCGTGGAGAAAGGAAGCAAGGGCTTTTCCGTAGGCAAAGAAGAGCACAAAATGGGCATCCGCGGCACCAACACCTGTGAGTTGATTTTCGAAGATGTATCGGTGCCTGCTGCCAACCGTCTGGGTGAGGAGGGCCAGGGATTTAAGATCGCCATGACCATGCTCGATGGCGGTCGCGTCGGCGTAGCAGCGCAGGCGGTAGGGATTGCCCAGGCAGCCTATGAAGCAGCGCTGAAGTACAGCAAGGAGCGCATGCAGTTTGGTCAACCTATCTGCCAGTTCCAAGCTATCCAGTGGATGTTGGCGGATATGGCCACACGCATTGAAGCAGCTCGCCTGCTAACATACAACGCTGCCCTGAAGAAGCAATCCGGTGAGCCGTTCAGCAAGGAAGCTTCCATGGCCAAACTGTTCGCCTCGGAAACGGCGGTCTGGGTAGTTGATCGTGCCGTGCAGATTCATGGCGGTTATGGGTACATGAAGGAGTACTCGGTGGAGAGGAACTACCGCGATGCCAAGATCACCGAGATTTATGAGGGGACGAGCGAAGTGCAGCGCATGGTGATTGCACGCGCTATCCTGGGATAAAGTGTGGCCCTAGGGGCTGTTCCATACCCTTAGGGCTCCTGGGAGGTGTATCATGAGGCGTATTGCTGTTCTAGACAAAGGCTGGGTACAACTGGAAGATTGCATGGGAGGCGATGAGGCCGTTATCCGAGGGGCACGAATTTGTTATCAGTCTCACGCGCAAAGTCCAGAGGATGACATACGCCTCATCAGGCGGCTGATGCGAAGCGAACCGAAACACAACACGGTTTTTGAGCATGCCGTTTTCCGTTGGGGAGTCAAATGCCCTATTTTCGTCGCCCGGCAATGGATGCGACACCGTATTGGCTCCTTTAATGAGAGGAGCTTGCGCTACTGCGCTGCCAGTCGCGAGTACTATGTGCCCTCTGACGAGTCGAACGTAGAAGAGTATGTACGGCACATGGAAGCCAGTTTCGACCTGTACGAGAGGCTTATCGCAGCAGGTTGGAAGAAGGAACGGGCGCGCGCTGTCCTGGGGCTAGGAGTGTATACCGAGTTCATCTGGACGGTAAATGCCTGGTCTTTGATGAACTGGTTGACCAAACGCATTCACCCATCAGCCCAATGGGAGCATCGCCAGTACGCTTTGAGTGTTTTACAGTTGTACGAAGAAGTAATGCCCATCACGGCGCAAGCATTCAAAGAATTTGTGCTGAAGCAGGTGACCTAATGTCTGGTCGTCCCTCGTGGGATGAGTATTTTATGCAGATTACTCGACAGGTGGCCACGCGTTCCACTTGCCTGCGACGCCAGGTGGGAGCAGTCATAGTCAAAGACAAGCGTATCTTATCCACGGGCTACAATGGCGCTCCCAGTGGATTTGCACACTGCAGCGAGACAGGCTGTCTGCGCGAGCAGTTGCACATCCCTTCGGGCGAACGACAGGAAATCTGTCGAGGCCTGCATGCCGAACAGAATGCCATCATTCAAGCGGCGCTGCACGGCGTTTCAGTCGCTGGCGCAGATATCTATATCACCCATCAGCCTTGTATCACTTGTGCCAAAATGATCATCAATGCTGGCATCAAGAGGGTGATTGCTTTTGATTCGTATCCGGACGAACTAGCGCGTTCCTTTCTGGAGCAGGCTGGAATCGAGCTTGTGCTATGGCAAGAGAAAAACAAGGGGGCGTAAAATACTCGCGCGTGCTATTGCTGAGGTACGTTTATGAGTGAACTGGGGCTGGTGCTCGTGGTTCTGGCTTTTCTGGCGCTGGGTTGTGGCTTATTCCTGCTCATGCGACAGAGAGTGCAGCGCAGGCAGAGAGAACTCCGTGTAAGCCAACGAGATCTTGTTGAGCAAGGGCTAGCGACTGTCCTCGACCTGCTGAAAAGGCAAAATTGGTCCGATGCAGTAGCCACTGTGGATGCCGTGCTAGCTCTGGCTGCCATCTATGATCCGTCGCGGCAAGCAGAGCTGTACTACTATAAAGGCTATGCACTGGAGCAAATGAAGCAACTTGAGCAAGCTGCGCAGGCGTACCAGAAATGCCAGATAGCAGAAGTCGGACAAGCAGAGAGGAAATACTTCCGCCATGCTGCCTTTCGCCATGGTTATCTCCTGACCCAACTGCAGCGGTGGGATGAGGCTGCGGAGAAATTGCAGTCAGTGATTGCTGAGGCTAGGCGCTTCCCGATGCCAGAACTTCAGTTGACCACGCTGCGCATTCTCTTGGGCGTTTATCGGGCAAAGGGCGATCATGCCCGGGCACTCTCTTGCGCACAGGAAGGTTTGCGTCTGGCACGCAACGCGATGAACGAAGCGATGATGGCACTCTTTTTGGACCTAGCAGGTGATGCATATCTGTCGCTTGGTCAACCGGAAGAGGCATTGCATCATTATGAGCAGAGCCTAGATTTGTACCGTAAACTGGGTCATACCAATGCTGCTTTGATGGTGGAACAAGACATTGGGCGTTTGTATCAGGCTTGCGCAGAGTTGGACAAAGCGCTGGAATGGTTTCATACCTGTCTGTGGGCTGAGCAACGTCTCCAGAACAAGCGCGGCCAGGCGCAACATTGCTATGATATTGCCTGTCACTACATGAGCGCCGAGCAATTGGACAAGGCAGCAGAGTACCTGCAGCAAAGCATAGCGTTGTTCCGGCAGGCGCAGGACAAGTCAGGTGTTGACCAGGTAGGTCGGGCGCTTATGGGATTAAGCATCATGATGCAGCGCCGTGCCACTGCTGGCCAGATGACATTCCGTGATATTGAACGCGCGACAGCCAAAGGGAAGAAAGAAGAAGAGAAGTAGAAGGTCCTGACTGCTGGCAGGGTCATAGACAGCAAATGGAGACATGGGACGATGTCGGTAGATCCTAAGATAGCACAGTTACGCAAATCTAGGGAAGAAGCCAAGCAGGGTGGTGGAGAGGAACGCATCGCCAAGCAACATGCAGCAGGCAAGTTGACCGCACGGGAGCGGTTGGATTTGCTCCTGGACCATGGCAGCTTCCGCGAACTGGACATGTTCGTGAGGCACCGCGCAGTTGGCTTTGGCATTGAGCAGACGCGTCCCTATGGCGACGGTGTCGTCACAGGATACGGTACGATTGATGGCCGGTTGGTATATGTCTTCTCGCAAGATTTTACCGTGTTTGGTGGCTCGCTAGGCGAGGCTCACGCCGAGAAAATCTGTAAGGTGATGGATTTGGCCCTGAAGGTGGGAGCGCCAGTGATTGGACTCAACGATTCCGGGGGCGCTCGTATCCAAGAAGGCGTGGTGGCGCTGGGTGGTTATGCGGAGATTTTCCTGCGCAATGTCCTGGCCTCTGGCGTCATCCCCCAGATTTCTGCCATTATGGGCACGTGCGCAGGCGGTGCGGTCTATTCTCCTGCATTGACCGATTTCATCCTGATGGTGAAGGGTACCAGCCACATGTTCATTACTGGGCCAGGGGTAATCAAAGCGGTCACGCATGAAGATGTCCCCTTTGAAGAACTCGGCGGAGCGATGACACACAATACCAAAAGCGGCGTGGCGCACTTTGCGGCTGAAAATGAAGAGCATTGCCTGCAGTTGGTCAGACGCCTGCTGAGTTTTATTCCGCAGAATAACATGGAGGATCCACCCATGGTGCGACCGATGGATGACCCTTTGCGCATGGACGATGAACTGGACACCATTGTGCCGGACAACCCGAACAAGTCCTATGATATGCGCGAGATTATCCGTCGTGTCGTGGACAACGGGGACTATTTCGAAGTGCAAGAGCATTGGGCGCGTAATATTACCATTGGCTTCGCTCGGCTGAATGGCCATTCTGTCGGTATCGTGGCGCAGAATCCAGCCTTCTTGGCTGGGGTGCTGGACATTGATTCTTCGGTCAAGGCGGGACGATTCGTCCGCTTTTGCGATTGCTTCAATATCCCGCTGATCACCTTCGTAGATGTGCCTGGGTTTTTACCGGGAATAGCCCAGGAACACGGGGGTATCATCCGTCATGGGGCCAAGTTGCTCTATGCCTATTGCGAGGCTACAGTGCCCAAGATTACGGTGATCACGCGCAAGGGGTATGGTGGCGCTTACGATGTCATGAGTTCCAAACACATCCGTGGGGACATCAACTACGCTTGGCCCAGTGCGGAGATCGCCGTAATGGGGCCCGATGGGGCAGTGAACATCATCTTTCGCAAGGAAATTGCAGCAGCGGAAGACCCTGATGCCAAGCGTGAGGTGCTCATACAGGAGTACCGCGACAGATTTGCCAATCCCTATGTAGCGGCAGCGCGTGGCTATATTGACGACATCATCGAACCGCACGAAACGCGCCCTCGCCTCATTGATGCTCTCAACATGCTGCAGAACAAGCGCGACCACAATCCGCCCAAGAAACACGGCAATATCCCGCTGTAAATAGTTTGGAGAGTGATGAGTTCTGCACCGTTATACATAACCGATACTACCCTACGCGATGCGCACCAGTCTTTGTTGGCTACGCGCATGCGGCTCAAGGATATGTTGCCCGTTTTGGAGCAGATTGATGCGGTAGGCTATCACTCTGTAGAGATGTGGGGTGGCGCTACTTTCGATGCAGCCATGCGCTTTTTGGGCGAAGACCCGTGGGAAAGGGTGCGAACGATCAAGGCTTACTTGCCCCACACGCCGTGCCAGATGCTGCTGCGGGGGCAGAACCTCGTTGGTTATCGGCACTATCCTGATGACATCGTGGAGCGCTTTATCGTACGTGCCAAGGCGAATGGCATTGACATTTTTCGCATTTTCGATGCCTTGAACGATGTACGAAACATGGCCTGGGCCATGACCGTTGCCAAGCGCGTAGGTGGGCACGTACAGGCCAGCATTTGCTATACCATAAGCCCCGTTCATACGTTGGACAGGTTCGTTGAGTTGGCTATTGAGTTGGAAAGCATGGGCGCCGATTCTATCTGCATCAAGGATATGGCTGGCTTGATCACGCCATATGCTGCTTTTGAGCTGGTTAGTCGGTTGAAGGCTGCGCTCCGTGTCCCTGTGCAACTGCATACGCATTACACCAGTGGTATGGGCACAAGTGCCTATCTGAAGGCGGCCGAGGCTGGCGTGGACGTTGTGGATACGGCGATCTCTTCCCTTGCTTTGAGCACCTCTCAGCCGCCGACTGAGGTGCTGGTTAGCATTCTCCAAGGAGGGCCACGGGATACTGGACTCAATCTGGGGCTCCTGGCGAGGATTGCGAACTACTTTGCTGAAATGCGCAAGCAATACAGCAAATTCGAAGGAGGAGTGGCTGGGGTAGATGTGCGCGTGTTGCAGTACCAGATTCCAGGGGGCATGATTTCCAACTTGGTTGCGCAGTTGCGAGAGCAAAATGCGTTGAACCGCTACGAAGAAGTCCTGGCCGAGGTACCACGTGTGCGCGCCGAATTGGGTTATCCACCGCTGGTGACGCCGACCAGCCAAATTGTCGGTACGCAAGCTACACTGAACGTATTGCTTGGCGAACGTTATAAAATCGTGCCAGAGGAAGTGAAGGCGTATGTAAAGGGCTTGTATGGCCGCCCGCCGGCGCCAATAGATGAGGAGGTTAAGAAGCGCATCCTTGGTGACGAGCAGCCCATCGAATGCCGGCCAGCAGACCTACTAGAACCTGGGTATGAAAAAGCAGTGGCGGAGATCGGTGATTTGGCCCAAAGCGAAGAGGATATACTTTCCTACGCGCTCTTTCCTCGCGTGGCACGTGCTTTTCTGGAACGTCGTGCTCGTGGCGAGAGCCATGAAGAAACCGTAGCAGCCATTGCGGCAGCCATTCTGTCCCGGCGCAAGGCTGAACCTGTGACGACGGCTTCTTCACCGTCTGTGTCGCAGTGGAAGCTGGCGGGGCGGATGTGGCATAGGTGGAGATAGGCATAGCATTTGGGGGTGTGGATGAAGCATTTCGTGCTCACGGTTGACGGGGTAGAATATCCAATTGAAGTGAGCGAGGATGCTCTGATGATCAATGGCCGGACTTTTCGTGTGCAGACCAATAAACACGAGGTAGTTGTGAATGGCGTAGAATACCAAGTTGAACTGGGAGAGAGCATTGCCTGGGTCAATGGCTTTCCGTATAGTTTCTCGTTAGGTGATGGCTGCGATGCGCTTGCGCAGCTCGTGCAGCTAATGGCTCAGGATGATGCGGCAGCCATGGCGTTATCTCAGCCTGCTATGCAAAGCAACCACGCACTAACTGCCGTCATGCCGGGCAGAGTCCTGCGTGTCTTGGTGAAAGAGGGGGATGATGTCCAGGTTGGTGACGTTCTTTGTGTGCTCGAGGCCATGAAAATGGAGAACGAGTTGCGTGCGCAGGCAGCAGGTACCGTGCAGCAAGTGCTGGTCAAACCAGGGCAAAGTGTGAAGGCAGGTGAGCTTTTGATCCTATTTGAGGAGGCAGCATGCCTCTCAAGCGAGGCCTGATACAGGTATACACAGGAGATGGCAAGGGCAAGACGACGGCTGCATTGGGATTGGCATTGCGTGCGGCCGGTCATGGATTACGAATCTATATCGTGCAGTTCATGAAGGGCTGGCCTCATTACGGTGAATTGGTAAGTCTGGCTGCTCTACCTAACATCACCCTAGTGCAATTTGGCCGGCCCGATTTTGTGGATCGAGAGCATCCAGACCCTCGGGATATCCACCTGGCCCAGGAGGCATATCAGCACAGCCTTGACGTTCTTGCCAATGGACAGTATGATGTGGTGATTCTAGACGAGATCAACGTAGCTTTGGATTACGGCTTGATCTCGTTAGAACAAATGTTAGCGCTACTCGATGCCAAGCCGCCTCACGTGGAGTTGGTGTTGACGGGGCGAAACGCGCATCCGCAGGTCGTCAAGCGAGCAGATTTGGTGACAGAAATGCGTGAAGTGAAGCATCCCTACCGGTTGGGAATTGAGGGCAGGAAAGGTATTGAGTACTAGGTGAGAGGCAAAAACTAAGAAAGGGGACCCAAATTGTCAACCAAAGAACCTCTTGAGCAACTGAGGAAGGACATTGATTCCGTCCAGCAGGAAATTAACCAACTGCAATCAAAAGTACGCTTGAACGATCTGCGGGATGCGGTTGAGGACTTGCAAACGGATGTTGCCAACCTGACAAACCAGATTAGTGAGTTGCGCGCACGTGGCTATCCTTTTGAGAAGGGCTTGGAAAACAAGGCTTCTGATCTAGCTCAACAGTGGGCTGCGCTGAAGCCTTCGCTGCTTGCTCAGATTGAGCGGCAAGCAATGGTGCTAGAGCAGACTTTGCGCCCCGTTGAGGATCAGTTCAGACATCTGGTGGCTGCATCAGCAACCCCATCCGAGGCGCAACCGCTGGTAACCAAACTGAAGGCTGCTATCAGCTCTCTGGAGAGCAAAGTCTCTGCCGTGCAAAGTTCGATTCGGGGCATGTACGATGGATTGGAGCGACAGGTCAGAAAACTTGGCACACACTTGCAGAAAGTGGACTGGATGCTCAAGCAACTGGCGGAGGCGACTTTTCAACTGCTACCGACCGAGGCAGGGATCATGGCCGTAAAGGCTACTTGGGTTAAAGGGGAAAAAGAGGACAAGGAGGATCCTAGTGGCGTCCTCTATCTAACGGACCAACGCATGCTCTTCGAGCAAAAGCAAGAAATTGCCACTAAAAAGATGCTCTTCATTACCACCGCAAAAGAAAAAGTTCAAAAGTTGTTGTTCGAGGTGCCCCTTGCACTGGTGGAGAGCGCCAAGGCGGTCAAGAAGGGGTTGTTGGGGCACGAGGATCACCTCGAATTGGCTTTTGCCCCTGATGCGCCCGCGAGGATGATCCATTTCCACATTTATGGACAGGATTGCAATGAATGGCAGGGGTTGATTGGACGGGCAAAGGCAGGGGAGTTCGATCAGGATCGAGCGGTTGCCTTGGATCAGGCTGCTGTGGAAAAGGTCAGGTCTGCACCTACTGCCTGTCCGCATTGTGGTGCTGCGATCACAGTGCAGGTGCTGCGCGGCATGGACAGCATCCGCTGTGAATATTGCGGTAAGGTGATACGATTGTAGGGTGACGAGTGACATTCCCTTCTGGAGCACTTGTTGCCCTTATGCATCGTAGTCTGGAGGGGATATATGCAAGATCAAGAGACAATGGCGTCACTTGCCCAGGCAAAGGATGAATGGGAGCGCACGACATTGCGCGACACGTTGGCTAAGTGGCCGGAACGCTATGAGCAGTTCATCACCACATCCGGTGCGCCAGTGGAACGGCTCTACACGCCGCTGGATATCGCTGACCTGGATTACGAGCGTGACTTGGGCTTCCCAGGTCAATATCCGTTCACCCGTGGTGTACATCCCACTATGTACCGGGGCCGCTTGTGGACGATGCGCATGTTCGCAGGATTTGGCAGCGCTGAGGAGACCAATGCGCGCTATAAGTACCTGTTGGCCCATGGGGAAACTGGTCTCTCGGTTGCTTTTGACTTCCCCACCTTGTACGGCTATGACACCGATCATCCGCTGGCAGAGGGGGAATTTGGCAAATGCGGGGTGGCGGTCTCATCTCTGGCCGACATGGAGATCCTGTTCGACGGCATACCAGTGGATGAGATTACCACCTCGATGACCATCAACGGACCGGCTGCGGTCATCTGGGCCATGTATATTGCCGCTGCAGAGAAGCGTGGGATTCCCATGGCGAAACTCGGTGGCACCATTCAGAATGATATCCTCAAAGAGTACATTGCCCAGAAATCATGGTTGCTCCCGCCTGAGCCATCTATGCGTTTAATCGTGGATACCTTTGAGTTTGGCAGCAAATACCTGCCCAAGTGGAACACCATTTCCATTAGCGGCTATCATATCCGCGAAGCTGGTGCTACTGCAGCACAGGAGCTGGCTTTTACACTGGCAGACGGTATAGCCTATGTGCAAGCTGCCATTGACCGAGGGTTGGACGTGGATACCTTTGCCCCGCGTCTCTCCTTTTTCTTCAACGCGCATAATGACTTTTTTGAAGAGATCGCCAAATTCCGTGCCGCACGACGCATCTGGGCGCGTGTGATGAGAGAACGTTTCAAAGCCAAAGACCCGCGTTCCTGGTGGCTGCGCTTTCACACACAGACAGCAGGCTGTTCCCTTACGGCGCAGCAACCGGAAAACAACATCGTGCGTACCACGATCCAGGCGCTTGCGGCTGTTTTGGGCGGAACACAGAGCCTGCATACCAATTCTATGGACGAGGCGCTGGCCCTGCCATCTGAGGTGGCCGTACGGATTGCCCTGCGCACGCAGCAAATCATTGCGCACGAGAGCGGTGTGGCCAACTCGGTGGATCCACTCGCCGGCAGCTATCTGGTTGAATCCTGGACAAACCGGCTTGAACGAGAGGCCTATGAATACTTTGACAAGATCGAAGCCCTTGGTGGGGTAATCCCGGCTATCGAGCAAGGCTTCTTCCAACGCGAGATAGCTGCCAGCGCCTACCGCTACCAACGCGAGATCGAAGAGCACAGGCGCATTGTAGTAGGCGTCAACGAGTATCAGATGGACGAACCACTATCTATTCCCCTGCTGAAGCTAGACCCAGAGGGTGAGAGGCGTCAACGGGAACGTCTGGCACGAGTTCGTCGTGAACGGGACAACAGATTGCTGCAGCAGCGGTTGGAAGCTCTGCGCCGTGCAGCAAAGGGCACGGAGAACTTGATGCCCTATATCCTGGATGCGGTTCGTGCCTATGGGACGTTGGGGGAAATCTGCGACGTATTACGCGAGGTGTTCGGAGAGTACCGCGAGCCGGTTATCATCTAGCTCCCCGATGTAGCAAGGATGCTTTTTGGCCAGAGCCACTGGCATGGGGAAGCGATCGGCTACAGGTTGAAACATGACAACCATCAGCCATTTGCTATCGGAGGTTTCATAGTGGGTGAGAGAAAAATCCGCGTATTGATCGCAAAGCCGGGGTTGGATGGACATGATCGAGGCGCAAAGGTGGTAGCCCGAGCTTTGCGCGATGCAGGTATGGAGGTCATTTATACCGGACTGCGCCAGACTCCAGAGATGATCGCTCAGGCAGCGCTTCAAGAAGATGTGGATGTGGTGGGGTTGAGCATCCTGTCCGGCGCCCACATGACGCTGGTTCCGCGCGTGATGCAGTTGCTCAAGCAGTATGGGCTGGAGGATGTAGTGGTCTTTGTCGGTGGTATTATCCCCGATGAGGATGTCCCAGCCCTGCGACAGCTCGGGGTCAAGGGCATCTATGGCCCGGGCGCGGCTCTTTGGGATATCATACAGGCTATTCGGCAAGAGGTAGAAAGCCGTGGCTAAGCATGCGCGTCTTGTATGGCGTATCCCACTTTCGATATGCTTGCCTCTGGGCAGCCTAAATCGTTCTTTAGAGTATCGCCTATGAACGAGCTTGTGACACAGGCACTGACTGGAGACCGTCGGGCCATCGCTAGACTGATCAGTGTCGTGGAGCAGGGAGGCACCGAGGCGCGACAAGCTCTTTCTTGCCTTTATCCTCACACTGGCAAGGCGCACATTGTGGGCGTAACCGGTGCACCAGGGACGGGCAAGAGCACGCTGGTGAGCGAAATGGCCAAAGCCTATCGCAAGCAAGGTCTCCCTGTGGGCATTATTGCCATAGACCCCACAAGCCCATTCTCAGGCGGAGCGATCCTAGGGGATCGTATCCGCATGAGAGATTTGGCTACTGACCCACAAGTCTTTATCCGCAGCATGGCCACAAGGGGCAGCCTTGGCGGTCTAGCGCGCTCTACGGCCGATGTAGCACATGTTTTGGATGCGGCTGGCTATCCCATTATCTTGGTAGAGACTGTGGGAGCAGGTCAGAGCGAAGTGGACATTGCCCGCATGGCGCATACTACTCTGGTAGTCCAGATGCCTGCCTCCGGTGATGACATTCAGGCTATCAAGGCGGGCATTCTCGAGATTGCCGATATCATCGTGGTCAACAAGGCGGACTTGCCCGGAGCAGATCAGGCTGTCGCAGCGCTGCAAGCCATGCTCGACCTGAATTCTGGGCAGACGGAGTGGCACCATGGGCAGTTAGTGCGTGTTGAGAGCGTGCTAGCAGGCCAACAGCAGCCATGGCGGCCACCTGTGTTGAAAACCTGCGCGCTGCGCGGCGAGGGCATCGAGGAGCTGTTAGCGGCCATTGCCGCGCATCGCCAGTACCAGCATGACAGTGGGTTGCAAAAGCAGCGCGAACGCGAACGTGCTGCAGGACAGCTTCAGCGCATATTGCGCTATGCCCTATTGGAGCAATTGTTGGCGCAGATTCCAGAGGCTGCTCTACAGGAGACGGTGGAACGCATCGTCGCTCGGGAACAGGATCCCTATTCCGCAGCGGAGGCGCTTATTGCCAAAGCCCGCCTATCAAGCCAGCGAGTTTGAGATGAGGAGAGGGAATGAGGATATTGTTGATACGACATGCTGAATCAGAGGGTAATGCTGCTCAGCGCGCTCAGGGTTGGAACGATGAACCCTTGACTGTTTTGGGCCGGAAGCAGGCGGAGGCGCTAGCTAAACGCCTGCAAGATGGCTATAATATTTGCGCGGTTTATGCCAGCAGCTTGTCGCGCGCTCTCCAGACAGCGGAAATCATCGCGGAAAGTCTGGGGCTCTCCGTCATTTGTGATGATCGCCTCAAGGAGTACGATTGCGGTGTCGTTACAGGATTGCGCTTCGAAGAAATAGCAGTTCAGTATCCTGACATAGCCAGGAGATGGGCCGAGGACTCCTGGCGAGTACCCATTCCGGGCGAAGAAGGAATTGAGGTCTTCCAACAACGTGTGGTGTCTGTGATGAACGATATCATTGCTCGCCATCAGGAAGAGGATACCGTGGCAGTTGTTGCGCATGGCGGAACATGGAGTGTATACCTGGCTCATTTATTGGGTTTGGACTATCGCCGACGGCAACCCTGGGTGTTTGACAACGCTTCATTGAGCATTATTCTCTTGGGCGGCATTCGCCCACGCATCGTCCTGCTCAATGACACTTGTCATCTGAATCATCGTTGAGGAGAATATTGTGAGCATTCCTGGGAAAAGGCTTCGCTTGCGGGCAATCGAACGTAGTGATATTCCTACCTTTGTTCGTTGGTTCAATGACCCAGAGGTCAGAAAGTACTTGCAGATATATATGCCTATGTCCTATGCGCAGGAGGAACGTTGGTTTGAAGCCCATCTGCAAGACCAGCGTAACTGCATTTTTGGTATCGAGACACTCGATGGGAAACTAATCGGGAATATAGGACTTCACGACATCATGTGGAAAGACAGTCGTGCGATGTTGGGCATATTGATTGGCGAGAAGGAGTACTGGGATCAGGGTTATGGCACCGAAGCAATAACTACCCTTCTGCGCTTTGCTTTCACACAGAAGAACCTGCACCGCCTCTATTTGATGGTGTACGAGTACAACCAACGAGCGATACGCTGCTACGAGAAATGCGGCTTTAAGCACGAAGGTCGTATGCGCCAGGCACATTTCTATGATGGCAAGTATTATGATGAGCTTATTATGGGGATCCTACGCGATGAATTTCTGGCTAGTCAGCAGTGATATGGGGAGGAAGATGTGACGCACACGATCTATGGAGAACTAGCTCTGATTAGCGGTACAGCAAACGAAGCGTTAGCGCGCGAGATCAGTGAGTATCTCAATACGCCTCTAGTGGGTCGTGACATCATTGATTATCCCAATGAAAACATCTTCATTCGGCTGCATCGCAGTGTCCGCTCTCAGGACGTGTTTATCATACAGCCTACTTCCTCACCGGTGAACCGCAATATTATGGAATTGTTGATTATGATTGATACAGTCAAGCGTGCATCGGCTGGTCGTATTACTGCGGTTATCCCTTACTATGCCTATGGTCGCACGGACAAGAAGGACCAACCACGTGTGCCCATTACTGCCCGGCTCATTGCGGATATGATCGGCGTAGCCGGAGCCGATCGGGTGCTGCTAGTAGATTTGCACGCACAGCAGATTCAGGGCTTCTTCAGCATCTTTGTGGATGAGATTACTGCATTTCCTATTTTGACACAGTACTGGATGCGAAAAGGGCTGCAAAACAGCGTAGTGGTGGCGCCGGATGTGGGTGCGGCAAAGCGTGCGCGCAATTTCGCAGAGGCGTTGAATGTCCCGCTGGCCATCATAGAGAAGCGCCGCCCAGATAACCGTCCTACCAGTAAGGCCCTGAATGTCATTGGTCATGTACGAGGTAAAAATGCCATTATCTTTGATGACGAAGTGGATACTGCCAGCACACTAATCGAGGCAGTGCATGCGTTGGAACGGCGCGGCATTCAGGACATTTGGGCCTGTGTGACACATGCCGTGCTTTCTCCTCCTGCAGTAGAGCGCATTCGAGAGAGCAGTATTCGTGAGCTGGTTGTGACCAACACTATTGCTCTGCCGCCCGAGAAACGCCTTGATAAGATTACCATCCTTTCCGTAGCTCCATTGCTGGCAGACGTGATTGACAGCATCCATCGTGGCCAGTCAGTTGGCCTTGCGATCGATAAGTATGAGAAGGCTTGCGGTATCTACCGGGTTCTGCCTAAAGATCTATGATTTCATGACGTAAGATCACCGTTGCTTCATGTGCTTGTCCCGCCGTGATTTCTGCATGCCCAGCGATGGGATGTGGATAATGGACAAGGTTTCCGTCTTTTTCATCCCTTTCCTTCTGTGGTATAATGCAACTATCAAGTTATCTAGAGGGCGACTTGCTTCATGCTGAAGGGCTTGTTCGGTAAAATCGTGGGCGATGCCAATGCCAGAGAACTGAAACGGCTTCAGCCCATTGTAGATCAAATCAATGCTCTTGAACCAGAGTACGAGCGACTTTCTAATGAGGAGCTACGAGCATGCACAGAGGCCTTCAAACAGAAGGTAGAGGCCGCAGTTAGAGAGTTAAGGGCCCAGGTTGCTGACCTCCAGCAGCAGGTGGCGACAACACCAGACGCCGATCGACGGCGCGACCTGGAAATCCAGTTGCAGGCGCTGACAAAGCGTTTGAGAGAAGCCGAAGAGGAAGTGTTGAATGCGCTGCTGCCGAGGGCTTTTGCTGTGGTGCGCGAGGCGGCCAAACGCACTCTGGGAGAACGGCACTTTGATGTGCAGCTCATGGGCGGTATTGTCCTGCATCAGGGCAAGATCGCCGAGATGAAAACAGGCGAGGGCAAGACCCTTGTTGCTACTCTCCCGCTCTATCTGAATGCCTTGCTTGGGCGAGGTGCTCATCTTGTAACCCCCAATGATTATCTCTCCAAGTTCGGCGTGCAATGGATGGGGCCTATTTACCATCTGCTGGGTTTGACCGTGGGCGTAATTCAGACTGCAGCAGAGAACCCACAGTTGAGTTCCTTTGTCTATGACCCCGAGTACCCAGCCACTGATGACCGTTATCAGAATCTCCGTCCTGTGCCTAGACGCGAAGCCTATCTCGCCGACATTACGTATGGCACCAACAATGAATTCGGCTTTGACTACTTGCGCGACAACATGGTCTGGGACCTGTCACAGTGCGTGCAGCGCGAATTGCACTATGCGATTGTGGATGAGGTGGATAATATCCTCATTGACGAGGCCAGGACCCCCTTGATCATTTCAGGACCGGCGGAAGAGTCAACGGACAACTATATCCGTTTTGCCAGGCTGGTAAAGCAGCTCCGTCCTGAGATTGATTACACTGTGGATGAGAAACTGCGCATTGTGACCCTCACCGAGGAAGGTACGGCAAAAGTGGAGCGTGCCTTGGGCATTGACAACCTCTATTCCCCTGAGCATTACGGCCTCACACCTTATCTGGAAAACGCGCTCAAAGCGGAGGTACTTTTCAAAGCCGACCGAGACTATATCGTGAAGGATGGCCAAGTCATCATTGTAGATGAGTTCACCGGGCGGCTCATGTTTGGGCGTCGCTACTCCGAAGGATTGCATCAGGCTATTGAAGCTAAGGAAGGCGTGCGTGTGCAACGGGAGAGCCTGACCTTGGCGACCATCTCGTTCCAGAATTACTTCCGCATGTACAACAAACTGGCAGGAATGACGGGAACTGCAGCTACCGAGGCAGAGGAGTTTCAGCGTATCTACGGCCTGGATGTCGTCGTCATTCCAACGCACAAACCGATGATCCGAGTAGATTATCCCGATCAGGTGTACAAGACCGAAAACGCCAAGTTCCGAGCCGTGGTGCGCGAAATCGAAGAATTGTACCACCAAGGTCGTCCGGTGTTGGTGGGCACGACCTCGGTGGAAAAGTCCGAGATGCTTTCCGAGATGCTGCGGCGCAAAGGCATACCCCATCAAGTCCTCAACGCCAAGCAACATGAGAAGGAGGCCATGATCATCGCCCAGGCTGGGCGTTCGGGAGCCGTGACCATTGCAACCAATATGGCAGGTCGTGGCGTGGACATCTTGCTGGGTGGCAAGCCGGAAGGATTGGCTCGCGACCAATTGCGTCGGCAGGGTGTGGATTTAACGCAGGTAGATGCGCAAACGTGGGCTGAAGCGCTGGCGCATGCTAGGCAAATCTGCGCTGCAGACAGGGAAAAGGTCCTGGCGCTAGGTGGGCTGCATGTCATTGGCACAGAACGCCATGAGGCGCGCCGCATTGATAATCAATTGCGTGGTCGTTCGGGTCGGCAGGGAGACCCAGGCTCTTCGCGATTCTATGTGTCCCTTGAGGATGACCTCATGAAGCGCTTTGGTGGCTCAGCGGTCGCAGGTCTGATGGACCGTCTTGGAGTAGATGAGGACATCCCCATTGAGCACGAGTTGATCACACGCTCTATCGAGAATGCGCAAATTAAGGTGGAAGGCTATAACTTTGATTTGCGCAAGCACCTGCTGGAATACGATGATGTCGTCAACCAGCAGCGTAAGCTCATCTACGATCAGCGACGTTTGATCCTTACCTCGGAGACGCTCAAAGATACTATCCTGGGCATGGTTCAGGATGAGTTGAGCGCGATGGTCATGAAATACACGACCGGCGATCCCATCGAGTGGGATTTGCCGGGGCTATGGCAGGCGGTTCGTGCGATTTTACCACTGCCTGAGAAAACCAGGCCCCACTGGGAAAGTCTGAACGCAGAGCAGATTGAGGAGCAACTGCTGAATCTATCGGTCGAACTGTACGAGGCCAAGGAGCGGCAATTGGGTGCGGAGATGATGCGCCAGTTGGAACGATTGCTCATGCTCCATGTGGTGGATAGTCACTGGGTCAGGCATCTGACCGCTCTGGATGAGTTGCGTGAGGGGATCGGATTGCGCGCTTTTGGGCAGCGCGATCCTCTTATCGAGTACAAGCGCGAAGCATTTGACATGTTTGAGGAGCTGAAGGAAAGCATTGCTCATGACATTGCGCGCAGGATCTATTTCACCACCATTGTTCGGCAGCCGGTACAGCGTCCGGTGCAGGCCTATCATCCTGGCTCTATGGACCCAGGTGCAAGCCGCGGTGCAGCCCCAGTACGGGCTGGTTCTGAGCGGGGTCGTCCTATAGGCCGTAATGATCCGTGTCCGTGTGGCAGCGGGCGGAAGTATAAGAACTGCTGTATGCGTAAGAACGTGGCTGGAGGACAAGCAGCGATCACGAAGCAGGCTGCGGGTGCTCAACAGGTAGCCAAGAGCAGCGCTAAGCACTGCTCACGGAAGAAGAAGCGCAAATAAACACGCTAGAAGAGGAAACATATGGCTATCAGAAAATTTTCCGAGTTGATGGAGGAAGCAAAAAAAGTAGGCCCCAAAATGGTGGCGGTCGTTGCTCCACACGAGCCAGAGATCTTGCTGGCAGCTCAAGACGCTGAGCGTGAGGGCATTGCGAACTGTACGCTGGTTGGGGATCGCGATCTGATTCGCAGATTGGCTGCGGAGCATAAAATTGACATAACTAAAATGATGATCATCCAGGAGCCGGAGCCGAAGGCGGCAGCGCGCAAGGTGATGGAATTGCTGCGCATGGGACATGCGGATCTCGCTATGAAGGGCAAACTGGAAACAGGGGATTTTTTGCGTGCAGCTCTGGATCGGGAGATGGGTTTGCGTGTTGGCCGCCTCTTCACGCACATCGCTGTCTTTGAGCTCCCGGGCTTCGATCGGCTGTTGTTTGTCACGGATTCAGGCGTTGTGGTTGCCCCCACGCTGGAGCAGAAAGTTGAAATTGTGCAGAATGCTATCATGGTCGCACAGCGCTTGGGGGTGACGGAGCCCAAAGTGGCGATTCTCGCAGCAACAGAGATGGTCAACCCCAAAATCCCAACGACCATGGATGCAGCGAACTTGGCTAAGATGGCTGATCGTGGGCAGATCCAAGGCGGGTTGGTAGATGGCCCTCTGGCATTGGACAACGCCATTTCACCCGAATCGGTAGCGATTAAAGGCATCAAGGGCCCCGTGGCAGGATATGCGGATATCCTGGTAGCTCCCGATGTTGAAGCCGGGAACATGCTGGCCAAAGCGATGACCTACTTTGCCAAGGGCAAAATGGCCGGCGTGGTAGTGGGAGGTAAGTCCCCATTGATCGTGGCTTCGCGCTCCGATCCTCATGAGACCAAGCTGGTCTCCATGGGCTTGGGCGTATTGCTGGCTTCTTAGGTTATGATGCAACGCCAAGTACGCAGAGAGCGCGGAGAAATGATAAAAATTTATTGCAAGGTAGCGGGTCTGAAACTCCGGGCTCGTTAGAAGCAAAGAGGCTTAATCAGATTACAGAGCAAATTATAGGTGCGGCTATAGCAGTGCACAAGGCTTTAGGTCCCGGGCTTTTGGAAAGCGCGTATGAGACCTGTTTGGCATACGAAATTGCGCAGCGAGGCTTAAAAGTAGAGCAGCAGAAGCCATTGCCTGTGGTGTACAAAGACGTTAAGCTAGACTGTGGATATCGGCTTGACTTGCTGGTTGAAGGGGCATAATTGAAGTTAAATCCGTAGATTTCCTGACGCCTATTCATCATGTCCAGTTATTTTCTTATCCCAGGCTCTGTGGTTGCCGAGTTGGCTTGCAGATCAGTTTTAACTTAAGGTGCTAAGAGATGGCATTTCCCGGGTTGTGAACCATTTTCCCGGTACTTGCTAAGCAATTTTTGTGCCGGATTGATAACATTCTCTGCTTTCTCGGCGGTCTCTGCGTTTTAGAAATCACATCTGAAAGGGGAATATTTATGATTGAAGTGCGAATACACGGTCGTGGTGGCCAAGGAGCAGTCATCGCTTCGAAAGTGCTGGCGGATGCTGCTTTCCGAGAAGGTCGCTATGTGCAATCCTTTCCCTCTTTTGGTGTGGAGCGGCGCGGTGCACCGGTAGCTGCATTCACGCGCATTGACGACAAGCCAGTGCGCATTCGCTGCCAGATTTACAACCCGGATCACGTGATGGTGCTTGACCCCAGCTTGATGCAGGTGGTTGATGTCACAGCAGGACTGAAAGAAGGCGGTTGGATTCTGATCAACACCGAGGAGCCTCCAGAATCCTTCAATCTGTCATCCAAATTTCGCGTGGCCACGGTGGATGCAAACCGCATTGCCATCAAACATCGCCTTGGGCCGCGTACCGCGCCCATTGTGAATACCGCGATTTTGGGCGCTTTTGCGCGTATCACAGGCATCGTCGGTCTGAAAGCAGTGATGGAGGCAGTGCGCGAAGCCGTGCCGGTCAAACCCGAAGATAATGTAGCTGCCACACAAGAGGCATATGAGATGGTGGTGAGCAAGGAGTAGGCTACATGAAAAATGACCAACCAACTAGAAAACCATCAGACCAGGATCTGGTCATCGTTTTCCAAAGCGAGGCCGAAATGCCTGAAGTGACCATGTCTTTGGGCACCACTTTATACAATAAGACAGGCTCGTGGCGATACCTTCGGCCGGTGTATCGCAACAAGACTCCCCCTTGTAACCGTGCTTGTCCCGCTGGAGAGGATATTGTCCAATACGTGGGTATGGTGAACAAAGGGAATTATGAAGAAGCGCTGCAGAGGATTCTGGAGGAAAATCCATTCCCCGGAGTATGCGGCCGTGTATGCCCCCATCCGTGCGAACACGAGTGCAACCGTACTCAGTTGGGTGGGGCAATTGCTATCCATGCTCTGGAGCGCTTCCTGGCTGATCTGCCTCGGGCACGCACCTTGCCCATCCTGAAGCCGGTGGCATCTTCGGCAGCGCAAGTGGCTGTGATCGGTTCGGGGCCAGCCGGCTTATCCTGCGCCTACCAATTGGCACGTCGGGGATATCGAGTGACTGTCTTTGAGGCGCTAACTGCTCCAGGTGGCATGATGCGGGTAGGCATTCCTCCTTATCGCCTGCCTCGTGAGGTACTGGATCGTGAAATTGCGGCTATCGAAGCACTGGGTATCGAAATTCGCACTGGCATGCGTCTGGGCGACAACTTGAGCTGGCAGGACCTGAAGCCTTATCAGGCGATATTCTTAGCCATTGGTCAGCACCGCAGCCATAAACTGGGCATCCATGGCGAGGATGCGCCAGGTGTGCTGGCAGGACTGGATTTCCTGCGTCGGGTCAACTTGGGTGAGAAAGTACAGGTTGGTCCGAGAGTTGCCGTCATTGGCGGGGGTAATACCGCTATGGATGCTGCCCGCTCCGCGCTGCGGCTCGGTGCGCCACAGGTGTCTATCTTGTACCGACGTTCACGCCAGGAGATGCCAGCTATTGCCGAGGAAGTTGACGAGGCAGAACAGGAGGGTATTAGAATAGAGTACCTCACGGCGCCGGTCGAGGTGCTGCGGTCAGATGGAAGGGTCGCCAGCCTGCGCTGTGTGCGCATGCGGTTGGGAGCGCCGGATGAAAGTGGGCGACGTCGTCCAGAGCCTATTCCCGGCTCGGAGTACGTCATGGAGGTAGACTCTGTGATTGCTGCCTTGGGGCAGGATGCGGACCTCTCCTGCTTGCCTGAAGGCGTGCAGGTGGAGAGGGATCGGATTGTCATCCAAGAAACGGCGGCTACTTCGGCGCAAGGAATCTTTGCTGGCGGGGATGCAGCCACTGGCTTTGGTACAGTGGCTCATGCCATTGGCTCCGGCAAGCGGGCAGCCTTAGCGATTGACTGCTATCTACGTGGTGAGCCTTTGTCAAGCTTCCCACCGCTGACGGAGCAAGTGCATGCGGCACCCAGGGAAATGGATCCGACAGTAGTGCACTTTGAGGATATCAACTTGGCGTATTTCACGGAGGAACCACGCATACCATTGCCACAGCGCACAGCAGCAGAAAGAACCAAAGATTTCGTCGAGGTAAATCTTTGTCTCGCTGAAGGGGATGCACGTCGTGAAGCGGCGCGCTGCTTCAGTTGTGGCACATGCAATGCGTGCGACACTTGCTGGCTGTATTGCCCTGATGTCGCCATCAGCCGGCACAACCATACGGAGTATGAAGTGAATTACGATTACTGCAAGGGCTGTGGTGTATGTGTAGAGGAGTGTCCCCGCGAAGCCATTTCCATCGAGGAGGAATTGAAATGGAAAAAGTGATCATGGGCAACCACGCTGTATCCTATGGAGTACAGCTTGCCCGTGTGCAGGTTATTGCTGCTTATCCCATTACGCCGCAGACACAGGTGGTGGAGATACTCTCCGAATTCTGCGCGGATGGACTGTTGGATGCCAAATTCATCAAAGTCGAGTCCGAGCATTCGGTCATGGCCGCAGTTGTTGGCGCATCTATTGCTGGAGCGCGGGCATTTACGGCTACTTCTTCCCATGGCCTGGCGTTGATGCACGAGGTGCTGCATTGGGCCTCGGGTGGACGGTTGCCTATTGTCATGGCGAATGTCAACCGCGCTCTGGGGCCTGGCTGGAATGTGTGGACAGAACAGACGGACAGCCTAGCGCAGCGTGACACGGGCTGGATACAGTTTTATTGTGAGACCAACCAGGAAGTGCTGGACATGGTGATACAAGCCTACAAGATTGCTGAGACGGTCCTATTGCCGGTGATGCTCGTGCTGGATGCCTTTGTGCTCTCTCATACGGAAGAGCCAGTGGACATCCCGGATCAGGCCACCGTGGATCGTTTCCTCCCGCCCTATCAGCCGAAATTCCGATTGCAGCCAGGCAATCCTTGCTCTTTCTATGGCCTCGTTGGTCCGGAGCATTGGATGGAGTTGCGCTACAAAATGCAGCGCGCCATGGAGCAAGCAGTGCAGGTCACCCAGCAAGTGGGTGCAGAGTTTGGACAGGTCTTTGGACGCCCGTACGACGTCATAGAAAAGTACCGCATGGAGGATGCGGAGATCGTCTTAGTGGCATCGGGCAGCATTGTTGGCACTTCGCGCGAGGTTGTGGATGAACTGCGTGCGCAGGGACAGAGGGTGGGACTGCTGAAGATACGCATGTTCCGTCCTTTCCCCTTCGCTGCCATGCGGCAGGCATTGGCTGGAGTGAGGAAGGTAGCGGTCATTGACCGCAACATCTCCTATGGCTATGGGGGGATTTTTGCCTCCGAAGTGAAGGCAGCGCTGTATGGCATACCTGATGCACCGATCATCTTTCCCTTTGTCATTGGCTTGGGTGGACGCGATGTAACACCGCAGTCTATCCACAAGATTGTCCAGTATACCCAGCAATATGACAAGCCAGCTGAAGAGATTGTCTGGATGGAGGTCAAACGATGAGTTACGATGTGCCAGAACAAGAATTGATGACGCCAGGCCATGTAGCCTGTCCGGGTTGTGGGGCTCCTATGGCAGTGCGCTATGCGCTCAAGGCTTTGGGCGAAAACACAGTGGTGATTATTGTTGCTTCGTGCTGGTCCATTATTGCCGGACCATTCCCTTATACGGCGGTACAGGTGCCTTTGCTACACACTCTCTTTGCCACTGGTGGCTCAGTCGCTTCGGGCGTGAAGGCTGGACTGGAGGCTTGTGGCTACAAGGATACCACGGTCCTCACGGTGGCTGGTGATGGCGGGACCTTTGACATCGGCATTCAAGCCCTCTCAGCGGCAGTGGAGCGCAACGAAGATTTCATCTACATGTGCTATGACAATGAAGCATACATGAACACCGGCATTCAGCGCAGTTCGGCTACCCCGTGGGGCGCCTGGACGACGACTACGCCGGTGAAACACCCGAAGGAGCAGCCCAAGAAAGATATGGTGGCTATCATGGCAGCACATCGTATCCCTTACACAGCCACAGCTACCGTTGCCTATCCCGAGGATCTGATACGCAAGGTGAAGAAGGCCAAGGATATCCGCGGCAGCAAGTTCCTGCATGTGCTCTCTCCCTGTCCCTCTGGTTGGAAATCCGAACCGGCGCAGTCGGTGCTCTTGTCGCGGCTGGCGGTGCAGAGTTGTGTGTTCCCACTCTATGAAGTGGAACATGGGGGAAAGTACACCATCACCGTGTGGCCACGAGAAAAGGTTCCCGTGGAGCGCTATTTGCGACTGCAAGGGCGTTTTGCCCATCTCAAGCCGGAAGACTTGCGTTACATCCAAGAGAATGTGGACCGCGAGTGGGAAAGGCTGGTGGAAAAAGCCAAGGCAAGTGGGCAGGAAATTCCAATTATTCCATCTGCCTGATGGGGAGGGAGCAAAATGCGAGTAGGCAATGTGGAATGCTTCCTTGTCAGTGATGGCGAGTGCCGCATAGATGGCGGTGGGCATTTCGGCCTAGTGCCCAAGGTGCTGTGGCAAAAATTCTTCCCAGCAGATGAACTCAACCGTGTGACAACAGCCTTGAATTGCCTGCTGATCCTCTCTGAAGGCAAACGCATCCTGGTTGATACGGGCTTTGGCCGCAAGCTATCGCCGAAGGACCTCGAAATCAATGGCCTTGAGCCGGCACGTAGCGATCTACTGGATGATTTGCAGCGTCTGGGCTATACAGCGGCCGACATTGACATTGTTATCAATACCCATTTGCATTCGGATCACTGTGGCGGCAACACCATCCTGCGCGATGGCGTGGCAGTGCCTACCTTTCCCAATGCACAATACTGGATTCAGCGCCTGGAGTGGGCCGATGCGCTTTATCCCAATGAACGCACGCGCAATACTTACCTCCCGGAAAATCTGCTCCCTATTCAGGGGGCGGGTCAACTTCGCCTGCTCTTCGGAGATACCCGTGTTACCAGCGAGGTGCGTTGCCAGGTGACCAGAGGGCATACCCGGGCGCATCAGTGTGTCATTATCGAATCGGCAGGGGAAGCAGCGATTTTCTTGGGCGATCTGGCGTCTATGGCCATCAAAATGGAGCGGTTGGGGTGGATATCGGCTTTTGACGCAGAGCCAATGGAGACGCTCGAAACAAAGCGATCCATCAGGAATTGGGCGTGGGAAAAACGAGCGTTGTTGATCTTTGAGCACGACTTGCGCATGCCCATGGGCTACCTGGTCAAGGACGGGGATAGCTTCCGGGTGGTCGCTCCACCGGGTTAATCCTCGCGTTTGTTGGTACATTTAGCGCATGGACTTGGTACGACTGCATGGTATTAGCAGAAACACTTTTGTGCCAAAAAGACAGGGGAAGGTGATAAGCCTTCCCCTGTCTTGTTCAATTTATTCGCATCACGCTAGGGAGAAGGAGATGGGTACGGCTCATACGGTGCCGGGGTGATAGGAACTGGCGTGAAAACCACCGGATATGGCTCTGTTAGCACAGGCGCTGGCGTAGGAGGCACAAGCGTTGCTGTAGGAAGCACAAGCGTTGGCTGGGTTGTAGCGGGTGGCTCTGTTGGTGGCATCGCAGTCGCTGTTGGCGTCGGGGTTGGCGTCGCTGGCTCTACCTCTGTCGTTGGAGTCAGCGGGAGCAAAGGCGTTACTGGCACAATCCCCGGTGTACGAGTGGGAGTTGGGGTAGGCGCGGTGGTTTTCTTACAAGCGGTCAATAGAGGCAGGGATAGCAAAATCAGCAGCGATACCACCAGTAGCGTTGTGGCCTGCCAAAGCACTTTTCGGGAATAGTACTTCATGGATCTCCTCCTTCGCGTTTTTCAGACTAGGAATTAGTATACCACATATCCTAAATTTCACCAAGTACATGCACAGGGGAGGCAGCTTGCTTTTTGGTCAAATGTCATCCCGAAGCGCAGCATCCTGCGTAGCCTGAGGTGCAGAGGGACAGGCGAGCGCTCAGGTCCAGATTGACATCGCAGCCGATTTGCAGTAATGTAACACCGAGGTCTTTGCATGAACAGGCTTTCTATTCCTGCGCCGTTATCTGCCGGCATTCTCCTTTCCTACAAATGCACCAGCGCTTGCCGGCACTGCCTCTACGCCTGTTCTCCGCGGTGGAAGGCAGATTGGCTCACGCTAGATGACGCGGAGACCATTCTGACGCAGCTTGCCGCCACGATGCGAAGTACATATGGATATCCCGGCAGGGTAGGGATCAACGAAGGATTGCATTTCACGGGCGGCGAGCCTTTTCTCCATTTCGACTTGCTGCTCGAAGTCACTGCCTTGGCACGCCGGCTGGGCATTCGCGGTACGTTCGTCGAGACGAATTGCTTCTGGTGTACTGACGATGCCAAGACCAGGGAGAAACTGATTCGACTGAAGGAAGCAGGGCTGGACGGCATCCTCATCAGTGTGAACCCGTTTATCATCGAGCAAGTGCCTTTCGAGCGCATCCAATATGCTGTACGCATCAGTGCAGAAGTCTTCCCGGGCAACGTGATGATGTACCAGCGATTCTTCTATGAACAGTTCCGCCAGATGGGATTGAAGGGTACCTTGCCTTTTGAGGAGTACCTGCAAAGAGGAGGCTATGGCCTGCACTATGCCGAATTGTTGCCAGGAGGGCGAGTTTCCTATGCTCTGGCGCACCTCTTCCAGAAATACCCGGCACAACATTTCTTCTCTTCCTCTTGTCGTCACGAGTTGGTGCGCGACTGGCACGTTCACGTGGACAACTATGGCAACTACGTGCCTGGCTACTGCGGTGGTCTGTCCCTGGGCGATGCACGTGACTTGAATGCACTCTTGCGGGGTATCAACTTGGATGAGCTTCCCGTCCTACACGCCTTGTTGACGAGTCTGGAGGAACTCTATCGCTTGGGCAAAACCTATGGCTATGAGGAGCGGGATGGCTATGTCTCCAAATGCCATCTCTGTACAGACATTCGGAGGTATCTGGCTAGAGTCGGCGATTTCCAAGAACTCAAGCCACGGGAATTCTATGAGCACTTGGAGGACTGAGGATGGCGCTTCTATATCAGAAAATGGCACGTGCGTCCGTGGTGGGATTGGCGCTAGTGCTGACCGTCCTGGCGTTTGTAGCATTTGCTTACTTTGACCAGGCACGGCCATCTGGCACCCCAGGGGTCGTTGCACTGCAACTAGCTTTCTCAGCGGGAACTTTCCAGTCCATTATCAACCAATGGGGTGCATTAGGTGTGCAAGCCTATCGGGTGAGCACGCTCTATGTGGATTCCTGGTTCCCTATTGTGTATGCGTTGCTCCTTGCGAGCCTGATCGCCTTTTTGACCCACAAAGCAGGTAAAGCGGCCCGCAAGTTTCACCTCCTTTTGATGGTGCTGCCCTTTGTTGCCATGCTGCTGGACTGGCTGGAGAATGCGTTGCACTTGATCCTCCTCCGTGACCTTAACCGCCTTTCGCCGCTGCCTATTCTGATTGCTTCGCTTGCCGCGGCGATCAAGTGGGGAATTATCGCTTTCTCGTTGCTGGTGGTTTGCTTTTTCCTCGCGCAGCGTTTGAAAAGCCGCTTGGCCAGAAAGGTAGAGCACCCTAATTGAGGCAATTCCAAGCGCATAAGCCTGCTGGCCTTTTTGTACTCTCAAGCCCGGCTGACCTGTTCTCTGCCTCCTGGCAGCAGCAATATCAGGGGCACTCCCAGCAGTGGGGCAAGGGCACTGATCGTGAAAGCTAGGCGCAGGCCGAACAGGTCGCCCAGCATTCCCACCAATACTGCCATGATGGAACTACTGACAAAGGTCATTGCCAGATACATGCCATTAGCCATGGCGCGGTTGCTGGGGAAGCTCTCTTGGACCATGGCCATCATTACCGGGTTGTTGGACAACGTAGTGAAACCGAGCAGGAAGAGGAGAGGCAATCGCAGCCAGCCCTTGATTGCCAGGAACAGAAGCAACAACGGTGGTGCGATGAGCAAAGTAGCCAGGATTGTGGGCTTGCGACCCAGGCGGTCGCTAAGCGAACCAGCCACGAGCACTCCTATAGCTCCTCCTCCTTGCACTAGCGAGAGGGATGCACCTGCTAGCCACAGGTCGCTGCCCTCTTCGCTGATCAGGATGGGCAGGTGGGTAGTCAATGCCGCCACGAGAAAGGCGCGCAAAGTGAGGACACCGGCTAGGGGCAGCATTACCCTGCGCATGCTCAACAATGCCTCTTTCCAAGGTGCCGGCTGTTCGGTCGTTGTTAGCTGGAATGGCACATCCTTCAAGCGCGCATAGAGCAGCGCTGCACCAAGCAGCCCAATGAGCATGAGCCAGGGCAGGCGGCGAATGGTCAGGAGATGCAGCGCTGTAACAACGATCAGTGGGGAGAAGGTACGCGCCACTTCTGCGCCGACCATCCAGAAAGACATCCCCTGACCCAATCTCCGGCCAGATAATTGGCCCGCCACGGCTGGTCCTACAGCGTGGAAACCGGCCGAACTCAAGCCCACCACGGTCAGCAGCAAGACTAGCACCATGTAGCTGGGTGCAATAACCAGTAAGCTCATCATCACTGCGGCAATGGCGGGTCCTAGGAAGACCAAGTGACGCAAGTTGAAACGGTCAGCTAAATGCCCAATGGCAGGCTGGAGCAAGGATGGCCCTTGCTGGAATATGGTCAATGCACCAGCCTGTGCCTTAGACAGGCCCAAGTTGGCGATGAAGACGGGCAGGAGTGGGGCCAAAAAGCCAGTGTAGGTATCGTGCAGCATGTGCCCGGCGGCGATGGTGAGCACGCGGTCGGCTTGGAATGTAGTGCCGATTGGTTGATCGGGTCGTTGTTGGTCAGTCATTAGGTCTCGTCGTTTGTACCGAGTTATCTTCTGTGGTAATTTTGGGGTTATTATATCCCTGGGGCTTCTTGTGACAAAATGACGCCAGCAAGGCAATGTGCGATCCAACCCGCAGAAGAAGCGTAGCCTAGTACGCGAAGGATGGCCATCAACGAGCATGGATACGAATGAACGAATGCCAGTGCAGTCCATTCGTTGATGGCTGCCACTAAATAATCTGCCTCCTTGTAGCTAAGCATCCCTCTACTTTGGATTGTGCTCGGTTTCGAGTATACTAGTAGGCAAATCCGCACTGGTTGACTCGTGCGACGAAAGAGGAGGTTCTATGATCGGTCCTTCGACTCAGTGGATGTTGGATGAGGATATCCTGCGTTGCCCTGCCTGTGTCAGCGGGCCAGAGCGGGATCCGGAGAAGAAAGACCCAGGCCGGCTGGATGTGGTCAAGAACAAATGGCTGGTGTGTCGCGATTGCGGGCGTAAGTATCCAGTTGAAGATGACATCCCACAGATGCTGATTGAAATTGGGGATAGGTACCGCTACGTCCGTTTGGAACAACTGGAGTAATGATGGCGCCAACCGTGTTCACACCCCCGGCACACCGGTTGCAGGTGCTACTGCTTGTGGCGCTTCTCTTCTTGTTCCCCCTCGGGAGCGCCCTGGGTACCTATGCCGATGAGGCCATCCAGGTTGTGACCAATACATACCAGGTTCAATTCGCGCAGGGCATTACCTTCCGCCTGCGGGTGAAGGCACAGTCCAACATCAGGGAAGTGATCCTGTATTACCGACTGGTCGGTGAGGGCGTTACCGTCAAAATCCCGATTGCGGTTGCGCCTGGCGAAAGCGAGTTCAGCCATACCTGGGAGCTCGAGCCTGGCGATATACCTGTGGGTGCGCGTCTCGAGTACTATTGGCGCGTAGTAGACGAAGGGGGCAACGAAATCAAGACATCTGTAGTGTCATTCCACTACGAAGATGACCGCTTCACCTGGAAGACATTGGAAGAAGGCCAAATTAGCCTTTTCTGGTATGGGGCCGATGAAGCGCAAGCGCGACGCATCTTGGGTTATGCCACCAAGTCACTGGCTCGTCTGCAGGATGAGATGGGCGTCAGTCTGGACAGGCCGATTTCTATCTATGTATATCAGAGCAAGTCGGATATGAGCCTAGCGCTACCCCGCAAAAGCGAGGTCTATGACGAGCGCGTTGTGACCTTGGGAGTAGTGGTGGACGAGGGGACGTTGTTGCTCCTGGGTTCTCACCCCGATGTGGAGCAAACGGTCGCGCACGAACTGGCGCATGTCGTGGTGGAATTGGTCACGGATAATCCCTATGCCGAAGTACCACGCTGGCTCGATGAAGGACTGGCGATGTATGCGGAGGGTGCGCTTCCTGCAGGCAATCGAAGGGCATTGGAAGAAGCCGTTCGACGCGACCAATTGATTTCCGTGCGTTCTCTTTCTGGCTACACGGGCGATCCGACCCAGGTGGATCTCTTCTATGGCGAGGTGTACAGCCTACTTGATTTCATGCTGCGTACCTACGGCAAAGAGAAAATGACTGGGTTGCTCGCTGCGATTCGCGAGGGACTTTATCAAGAAGAGGCGTTGCAGCGTGTGTATGGCTTCGGGCTGGATGAACTAGATGCTCAATGGCGCAAGAGCCTGGGGCTTTCGCCACGGGGAACGCCCACCGTAACGCCCTCTCCAGTGCCACGCACCGCTCCACGTCCATGTGTGCCCTGTCCTGGTGCAGGGTTAGGCATTGTCATGGTGATTGCTCTCGTTGCGGGTTGGAGGAGGCATGCCAGAACTGCCTGAAGTGGAGACACTTGCTGTGGATCTGCGGCGCTTGCTGACAGGCGCCGAGTTTGCCAATGTCGAGGTTCTCTGGCCAAAGTCAGTGGCCATGCCGGCGGTGGATGAGTTTGTGCGCCAAGTGCCAGGTCGCAAGGTCTTGGATGTCAGCCGCAGGGGTAAGTTTCTCGTTCTATCACTATCTGGGCCTAGTTTTTTGCTGATCCATCTGCGCATGAGCGGCCATGTACGTGTTGAGCCAACCACAGAACCCGTGGATGGCCATGCCCGCCTCATTTTCCACCTCTCCGATGGTCGGCGGTTGCTTTTCTCCGACCCACGGAAGTTTGGCCGTGTCTATTGGACCACAGACCTCAATCTCGTGCTGGGTGATTTAGGGCCGGAGCCTTTGTCCGCAGATTTTACAGCCCAGGATTTCGTGAAGTTATTGTCTGCGCATCGAGGAGTGCTCAAACCCTTACTGCTCAACCAGACGGTGCTGGCGGGATTGGGCAATATCTATACGGATGAAGCACTGTTCGCCGCCAGCCTGCACCCATTGCGCAAAGCGAGCACGCTCTCTGCTGCGGAGGGCGAACGTCTCTACTGGGCCATTCGAGAGGTATTGCAGCAGGCAATCCACAACCGTGGAACTACGCTGACCGATGAACGTTTCCGTGATGCAGAGGGGCGGCCAGGCAGCCACGCGCAGCATCTGTGCGTCTACCGGCGCGTTGGCGAGCCCTGCCCCCGTTGCGGTACGCCGATTGAGCGCATAACTGTCGGCAATCGCGGCACGCATTTCTGTCCGCGTTGCCAGTGTTAACGAGTGCAATGCAGGATGCGAAATTTCCGCGCGTTCGATGTAGAACATTCGCGTACAAGTGAGGATGTCTGACATGGAGAAGAAATCATGGCGTATTCTGACGATCAATCCTGGCTCTACATCCACAAAACTGGCCGTCTTTGAGGATGAAAAGCCCGTCTGCAGCGAGACCATGGCTCATTCCCAGCAGGAACTTGCTGCTTTCCCTCGTATCCCTGACCAATATGCATTCCGCCGTGAGGCAGTGCTTTCTTTCCTGAAAAAGCACAATATCCCCCTGCATTCGCTGGACGCGGTGGTCGGACGGGGGGGCATTCTGCGCCCATTGGCCAGCGGTACCTATCGCGTTAACGAACGCATGTTGCAGGAACTGCGCAACCCGCACAAGGAACGGGATCATGTGGTGAACCTAGGTGCGCTCATTGCAAATGAGATTGCGCAACAGGCAGGTATTCCGGCGTTCATCGTGGACCCAGTTTGTGTGGACGAGTTTGAGCCGCTGGCGCGCGTATCCGGCTTGCCGGAGATCGAACGCAAAAGCCTCTCTCATGCGCTCAGCCTCAAGAGCGCAGCGAGGCGTGCTGCGCGCGAATTGGGGTGTCGCTATGAGGACATCAATCTTGTCGTGGCGCACATGGGCGGGGGCATCTCGGTGAGTGCACATCGGCGAGGCAAGATGATTGACGTCAACCAGGCGCTCGATGGCACTGGCCCATTTTCTCCCGAGAGAGTAGGCGGGCTACCAGTTGGCGATGTGCTGCGTCTCGCTTTCTCCGGGAAATACACGTACGAGGAACTTTTCCGGCGCTTCACGCGACAGGGCGGGTTAGTAGCCCATCTGGGCACAAACGATGCTATAGAAGTGGAAAAGCGCATCGCAGAGGGCGATGAACACGCCCGACTCGTCTACGAAGCAATGGCCTACCAGATTGCTAAAGAAATCGGCCTGATGGCTACGGTGCTGAAGGGGCAGGTGGATGCCATTGTACTAACGGGTGGCCTGGCGCATTCATCTATGCTAGTCGGCTGGATACGCGAACGTGTAGAATGGATTGCCCCGGTTTTGGTTTACCCAGGTCAGGATGAAATGCTGGCCATGGCGCAGGGGGCATTGCGTGTGCTTCGGGGAGAGGAGGAGGCGAAGGATTACTGATGCGCATCACAGTCAAACTGTATGCAACACTGCGCAGGTTTAGACCCAATTTGGCTCCTGGAGCTGGTTTCCCACTCGATGTGCCTCCTGATGCGACAGTGAATCAGGTCGTGGAGCAATTGGGCATCCCTGAAGGAGTCGCATTGGTGCCTATGGTCAACAACGAAGTGAAGAGCATGGATTACATTCTGGCCGAGGGCGATACGCTGAACCTCTTCCCACCAGTGGCAGGAGGGTAGTCCTGAAACGTAAAATGGAAAGCGTAAAGGAGGGTGTGATGGCAGAATTGGTCGCACGCTTGCGGACGCTGGCAAAGGAGACGGTGGGGCCTGGTGGCGAACCACTCTGGGTGATACCGTTGGAGGGAGTGCAGCAGATTGCGGAGGAGATGAGAGTGTCACGGCGGGAGGTGGAGATTGCTGCTTTGCATCAGCGTGTGCTGCCCACGCGCTATCTGCGCAACTTTGGCACAGTCGGTTGGGAAGGACAGCTCGCCTTGCTGCAGTCTACGGTGGGCATTGTTGGCGTGGGCGGGTTGGGTGGCTGGATCATTGAGGGTCTAGCACGCATGGGAGTGGGATGCTTGATCATTATAGATGGCGATGTTTTCGAAGAGAACAACCTAAACCGCCAAGCATTCTGTGTAGAGCGTAGCATAGGACAACCCAAGGTGCTCCTGGCTCAGCAGCGCGTAGCAGAGGTCAATGCTGCGGTAGAAGTTGTTGCGCACCAATTGCGGGTGGACGAGGGACAGATGGTGCAACTGCTACGCGGAGCCCAGGTAGTGGTGGACGCATTAGATGCTTTGCCGACGCGTCTGGAACTGCAGCGTGCGGCACGCAAGCTATCCGTGCCCTTGGTGCATGGAGCGATTGCTGGCTACGTGGGGCAGGTAATGACTATTTTCCCCGACGATCCCGGATTATTAGAGCTTTATGGCGGCGATCGGGTGCCCGAACGCGGTATTGAGGCGCAATGGGGGAATCCTGCTGCCACTCCCATGATGATTGCTGCCTGGGAGATTCAGGAGGTCGTGAAGCTGCTGACCGGTCGTGGCGAACCTTTGCGCCGCCGGCTGCTGTTTATGGACAGCGAGCTTGGGCATGTGGATGTGCTGGAAGTGTAACATTCATCAGCCAGGGGCGATGGCAGGGTAATTTTTAATAATTTGTTCATATTTGCTTGCCATAATTTGAAAAGGCTTTCTTATTCGGGATCGAAAAAGGCGAGGTATTATAGCCCGTTGATGGGCGCATGTAGAAAGTACAATGCACCCAGACCGCTACAGCAAACCTAAGTACATCCTCTCACGGCTCGGTCTTTTTGCTCTCTTGCTGGGCCTTCTTTGGCTGGGTCTGTGTACAGTGCAGTTCGTGGGGTCAGAGCACTGTTGGGCCCAGGATATCGCATTTGTGACACCAACACCTGCGCCACTTCCTGCCCTTTTCCTCGCTATAAGTGACCAGAGGGATCCAGTTCCTGCCCAGTGGCGGCTTCGCTATACAATCCGCGTGGAGAACCCCAATGCCTGCATCTTGAGCAGTGTGTGGGTGACCGATATCCTGCCGATTGGGACGTACTTCGTCTCGGCTGATACGGGTGGGATTTATGGGGATGGCGTAGTCACGTGGACCATAGCCAGCCTTGCTTGGGATTTTGCGGTGGATTTGCATTTGGAATTAGGCACGTATTCCTGGCTGGAGGGTGTAATCACCAATACGGTAGTGGCCATTGCAGATGGCACTCTGCCCGTGACCCATACTGAGACTACGACGATCGTTGCAGCAACACCAACGCCTGCTGTGATATCCAACCCGCTGTACACACCCACCTCAACCTCAACACGCACGCCTACGCCCACTCCGACCTCAACACGCACGCCTACGCCCACTCCGACCTCAACACGCACGCCTACGCCCACTCCGACCTCAACGCCTATCCCTACTTCGACCCCTACGCGTACGCCCACATGGACACCAACTCCTATTGATGTGTCCATTCCAACACCAGAATTCACGCCGGTTCTACCTAGTCTCACCCCAGTGTCTTCAGTTCCCGTTCATTTTCCTCCCGTTATCTTTGTCATGCTGGATTGGATGAACGGTGATTGGAGCAATCCAAACTACTATATGTCGTGGATCAATCGCTTTGGTGGCAGGGAAGAAGTGCGCGGTCACCCAGAATGGGGTGCATTGGGAGGATGGTGGGAGTTTGTGTGGGCTCATCTAAATCCATACAAAGGTGTCTATGACTGGACAAAAACGGATGAGTATATCTTGAAAGCACAGAGGATGCGTGTTACATTGCCGGATGGAAGCGTCATCGCGAAGCCGGTAGGCATCGCGGTGACAACCTGGACGTTTCACGAGACGGATGAGCAGATTGGTGTGAACTGGACGCCTAGTTGGGTCGCTTCTATGGGTGGGGGCAGCATCACCTCATGCTATGACCCAGATGGGCCATCGGGACCGTGCAAGCCGATGTGTACCCCGAACTTTGGCAATACGGTGTGGCAGTATTGGTTTGATCAGTTCATTTTGGCCATGGGGCAGCATTACGACAACAATCCAGACTTTTACAACCTGGCCTGGATCAACATAGCCACCGGAGTGGATGAAGAAACCATGGAGCGCAAGAACGTGCATGGCTGCACTTACGACATAGGAAACAGCCCTGCTTTCAACAATTGGGTTGACCGTGTGATGGGCACTTATAACCTTGCTTTCCCCAACACCCCGCAGTTTATCCAGTCCACCTTGCATGGTATTCACTATCACTGCGCTCTTGCGGCGTCTTTTCCTTCCAAGATGACTGGGGTGAAAGTCAACGCTTGGGAAGTAGACAGCCCGAATGCCGAGATTCGTTACGATGGCGTGTTGGTAGGCGGTGTTACTGGCTTCTCCCAGCTTTACCACGAGTTGATCCCGACTGCCTTTGAGCCTGGCGGTGCTGTGCCGCGTGTAAATGGTGCCTATTGGATGTTCATGGAAGGTCTCAGTGTACATCCTTACATCCTCGACGTACAATATCCCAATATTGCTGAGCCTATACCGCTGGACAGATCATTGGTTTTCCCATTCTTGATTTCGCACGTCAGCATCTGGGGAAATCAGTGCGGGATGCGCCTGATGTGTGGATCGTGCTGCGCGAGACCAAGCACTCTGCCCTTGACAGTTGCTGGAGGGCTAGCGATGGCATCTACAAATGCTATGGCCCTCATCACGGGGATTTCATGTACTGGTTGTACCGAAGGGATACGGCGCCTGGGAGCCGCACGGTGGCACTGGTTGGGGATGCGCTGAGAGAACTGCCTAGCGAAGCGCGGAGCCATATCTATGCTTGGCACAGCACCCGACGCACGGATCAGGCTACAGGCAATCCCTATATGTCCTTTGATGTGGATGATCGGTATCCGTATGCTGGGCATGTTCCCAAGGCAGCCGGGGGGCCGGTGTCGTGGACGATCACGGTGACGTTGGTGAATCAGGGCACGGATACGTTTTCATTGGAGTATCGGGATTACTATGGCAACCTGGTGGAGCGGAGGGTGAGCAAGGGTGCAGGGCTTGGGCCGTTGAACACGTGGGTGGATTACACGTGGAAGGTGAACGATGCGTATTTCGCCAATGGGTTGCTTGGAGGGATGGATTTCCGCATTGATTGCAACAACGATGGGAATGAGTACATCCATCGCCTGATCGTGAGTGGGGAAGGACTGCTGTCATCCATGACCAGCCCAACCAGGACGCTTACCCCGGTTCCCTCTCCAACCAAGATACATATGCCCAGATAGGCGCGGATTGTTGAAAAGTCCCCTTCGTCTTTGGCGGACTGCAGTCCGCTACAACGCTTAATGCTTTCTCTCTCCTTTACTGTGAGTTCTCTATCCCTGGCATTCTGAAACCGACGCATTGTAGATGAAAAAATTGTTAGCTTGTTTTGCCTCTCTTTTCATCGTCTTTTCACATATTCATGCTATGATAATTTTGTAGAAACAGCACATTCTGCACTGTGCATGGAGGTTAGTAGGTGATTGAGGTCAAAACTAATCCTGTCTCGTGGTCGAGAATCACCGTCGAGACAGTGCACAGAACCAGGCTTGCTGAGCCTGAGGCTTCGCTGTATCCTCTGGCCAAGAGATGCATGGATGTCATTATGGCAGCGCTTTTGCTAGTCTTGCTGTCACCTATTATGGCGCTGATTGCACTGGCGATCCGGCTTGATTCTCCAGGGCCTGCAGTCTTTCGCCAGGAGAGAGTCGGCCAGTTTGGCCGCACATTCATCATGCTCAAGTTTCGCTCTATGCACGTGAACGCTGATGAGCGGGTTCATCGACAGTTCGCCAAGCAGTACATCAACGGTTTTACACCCGAGGGTTCCTCCGTTGAGGGGCGGACTGTGTTCAAGCCGAACGGAGACAAACGCGTCACCAGGGTGGGGAAGTGGCTAAGGCGGACGAGTCTCGATGAGTTACCGCAGTTGATCAATGTCCTGCGAGGCGAGATGAGCCTGGTTGGCCCGAGACCCGCAGTGCGTTATGAGGTGGAAGAGTATTCTCCGTGGCACATGCAGCGTCTGACTGTTCCACCCGGGCTCACTGGCCTGGCTCAGATTAGCGGACGCAGTGGCCTCACTTTCGACAAGATTGTGCGGCTGGATATCGAGTACATTCAGCGGCGCAGTCTGGCACTGGATATCGCAATCCTATTCAAGACTATTCCGGTGGTTCTCAACGCCAAGTGTGCAGCGTAGGAGTCTCCCTCGAGCGGGCCTGGGCAATGTGCCTAGGCCCGCTTTTTCATTTATGGGGTTGTCCTAGCTGCATCTCAAGCCTCGCCTTAGCCAACGTTGGACTTTTCCTCCCATAGAGACAGGCGCCTGAATGCATCGAGCTTGTCTCGCTGTCCCAGTCGAGCACGGCAGATGGCAGTGCGCAAGGTTTCGATGGAGCGGTCATACGTGGCACGGTCTACAGGGTACGGGTAGCCATCTTTGCCCCCATGGGCGAAGCTGAAACGGACCGGGTCGCGTGTGCTGACCTCAGCGCCGTAAATGAGCTCCGCAAGCAGGCTTAGCGCGCGGATGGTTTTAGGACCTACTCCAGGCATGCCTAGTAGAGTCTCGAAATCTTTTGGCTGCTGTTCGTAGGTGGAAAGAAAGACCTTTCCCAAGCGAGTCGGATCCACATCGGCCAGCCATACCTGATGACGGCTGGGTAAGGTCAATTCTTGCAACCGCTGTAATTCGTTGACCAGTTTGCCGGGCATCTCTCGCGCCAGGACAGCGCTTGCCTTGCGTGCTCCTTCGCTTTCTAAAGCCACCATGTTCAGCACCTCGCCGCGCTGATCGCAGCAGATGGCGCTGTGCGGTTCGACGACAAAGTCGCGCAAGCCCTCGCTTAGCCAATGATAACGCCTGGCATAGCGCTTGTCCACGTTCATGCCCTGCTGTACAACACACCACCGGCCAGTGCGATCGAAGAAGAAGGCGTGATGGTAGATTTGATAGCCATCCTGCAGTGCGGTGTTGTCCACTTTTGCTGACATACGGCTAGCGTAAATCAGCGTAGCAGGAGCGACCTGTAGATTAGCTCCCTGTGCTTCGATCTCTTGTGGCGTCTGGCGTGAGGTGCCTCCTTTGCCCCCGGCCACGTACAAGCCCAATTCGTTCTGTACATCCTTCAGCCCTACCTTGAGTGCACCGCAGACCGTGGTGGTCAAACCGCTTGAATGCCAGTCAAAGCCCAGCACACAGCCAAAAGCTTGGAACCAGAACGGGTCGGCCAAACGGCGTAGCATCTCCTGTGTGCCAAATTCGGTTACGATGGCCAACGACACCTCGCGCGCTAACAAGGCCATACGCTGGAACAACCAGCGCGGCGCTTTTCCATAGTGCAAAGGCAAGTCTGCTGTCCCTGTTTTCGGCATGTGCCCTCCAGGCAGGAGTTGCTAGATACATTATACCCCATGAGGAATGTAAGGAGGTAGGAAGCGCTCAGAACGATCTAGGTTCAGCGAGCACTGCTACGGCACAGCGAAGCCGACCATTCAATAGTAAACCGTTCGTGTTCTGTGGCGGGGATGCGCCTTGTAGAAGGGCTGTTGTCCGCGGTTCCAGAGCAGGTAGTCCAATTTCATCGGTGGCACATGGTGTCCGTGCCGACGCAACTCCATGCTCATCAGTTCTACAGCGTGCACGGCACAAGCGCGAATCTCCACTTCCTCAGCTGAACCTGCAGGGATCAATTCCTCACGATCAATGCGCGCTGCCAGGTCATCTTCGTACAGCAAAATGCCGTCCATACGCAGGACATGCGGCACCAGGTTGTCGGCGAACATGGTCAATTGCTCTATGTCCTCGAAATGGCCTGGCCCCTGTCCCTCAAATGCAATCCACAGATCTGCTGCGGTGAGCTGCGCCCGCTTGTAAAAGGGCACCCGTAGATCGTCATAGGAGGAAACATCGTTGAAAAAGGGCATTGCCGTCAATAGTTGCACCAGGCGTTCCGCAGATGCGCCTGCACTGTTTATCAATTGGATAAAGCTTCCGTCGAAGCGATGGAGCAAGTAGCGTCCCAGGTCATTGAGCGCCGTGGCGAAAAGATGCATCAATTCACGGATGGGAGCATTGTCGGGTTCCTGTCCGAATATCTGCATGCAGTCCACAGCAGTAAGTTGGGTCAACTCTGCTGCGGAGAATGGGCCATGCATCATGAAATAATTGTTCAGTGCACTGGCTATGGTGAAATAGCCAGACATGCCGGGACGCTTGAGCAGGTGGGGGAAGTAGCCTGAACCAAAGTTAATCGTATCGAGAGTGAGGAAGAAGGCGACTGTATCATCACCGTGTCCGAGGAAGTGGCTATTGGCGTCATGTTGCGGTTGTGCAACTTGTTCCAGCGGCAAAGAAACTGCGTAGGAAGGCAGCAAATCATAGTTGATATGCACGTGTCTGGCCCGCATGGCAACAGACTGGCAATTTGTGCGTACTTGTTCCAGGAGGCTTATGGACATTCCCAATCCCTTCGAATTCAGTCAAAGTGGGGTGAGCGCTTGCTGCTCAAGGACGAATAGTAACCGGCGTGCCAATTTCGGCCCAGTCGTACAGCGCCTTTGCGTCGTCGGTATCCAATACGATGCAACCATATGAGATGGGCTGGCCTAGGTAGCCAGCCCACAAGGTCTGGCCATTGGACATAATGGGCAGGGCATGAATGCCGTTCTCCGTTGAGCCGGCCCAGTAGATGCCCAGCCAGTGAGGCATCCAGATGTCCCAGGCCGAGCCATAGGCATTGGGGATCTTGCTCTGCACCTTGAATTCGCCAGTGCGCGTGTAGTACGGTGCACGGCCACTGGAGCAGATGAAGGAATAGACCAATTGGTTGCCTTGGAAGGCATAGAGGTGCTGCTCCGAGAGGTCAATGATGATGCGTTGCTTGTCACTAGCGGAGCTGGGTGTCCCAGATGGTATGCGCGGTACTTGTAGCACCTGGCCGACGCGAATCATGGAGGGATCTGATATACCATTGGACTGTGCTAGGGCAAAGGCAGTAGTGTGGAAGCGCTGTGCGATGCTGCTCAACGTATCGCCAGGGCGTGCAATGTAGGTCTCGCTTGTCTCTGGGTCAGACTCCGGCACTGTTCCCCCTGCGCCAGGGATGACCATCTTCAGGCCTGGATGAATCAAGTGTGGACTGAATAGGCTATTGGCCAGCATTAGTTCCCACATTCCTATGCCATAGCGGAAAGCAATGCTGAGCGCTGTATCGCCTGGCTGTACGACATACGTACCACCAGTGGTAGCGGCAGCGGCGCTCGTTGCTGCGCTACGTGCGCTGCTGGGGATGATCAAACGTTGCCCAACGTAAAGCATGTGCTGATCGGTGAGGCCATTGGCAGCCATGATGGCTTCCACTGTCGTGCCATAGCGCAATGCAAGGCGGAAGAGGTTCTCGCCCTCCTGCACGATGTGGATGGTCTGTTCCTGCGCGAGTGACCAATGCCAGGAGCCTGCGGCGGTCCACGGAACGCACAGGCTGAGGATGGCGCATAGAGATGCAATCAGGCTCATTCGCAACTTGTACTGCATGGCTTCCTCTCTACTCTGGTGGATTTGGAATCCCTCCTCGAAATGCGAGCAAGAGGGTGTTGCCGATGTCTTCTGGCTCAAGGTACGAGCGTCAGGCGCATGGAGCGCTTTCCCCTCTTCATGATCGTTAGACGATAGCCGTATTTGGCTGGATTGTACTCTTGTAGCAGTTTCTCCGTAGCGGGAGTCTCATTGGTTGCCACGAGTTCAATGGCTCGTTTCTGATTTTTGGCTGTCTCTACGATCCAGATGAGAGTGGAGAGATCAGGATTGCCATACATGCCATTGGCGGAGATGACATACTTATCCGCAGTGACGTTCTTGAAAAACGTCTTGCTCACATTGCGGTCGCTGCCATGGTGAGGCACTTTGAGCACATCAACGTGCAACCGGCCTTTGGCATCGAGCAAGTTTGCCTGCCGCAAGCCTTGCAATAGGTGGTCGCCACGCCCATCACCGGTGAGCAGAATCCTTTTCCCATCGGATTCAGCCAGGACCATGATGCTGCTCAAGTTCGGAATGCTGCGATCTGCCATCGCTGCCAGGAAAGGATCGCCAGATGCGATGCTCTCTCCATATTTGTCGAGCCATGCAAGCCATTCCTTCCTGAGATCTTCCAGGTTCTTGTTAGTTGGCCCCACCACATGCAGAACCAGGTTATCCATGGTGATGGGTTGCGGTGCATCGTCTGCACAGATCAGGTCATGAGCGAATCCAGGGTTGACTGGGATGCCCAGGATAACGGCAGTTTGCCGCAGTTGATGTCCCTCGCTGATGCCCTGGATAGTCATGCTCGTGCTGGTCATTGCTTGGGCTGCGACTCCGGCTGAGGCAAGAAACATCTTTAACCGAATCGCAACGTTGTCGCCAAGGGCTTGGCGAAAGGCGTTGTGCCAAAGTGCGTCAATAGCGATGGTCTCCGGCTGACCATTTGCCCGTTGACTTCGTAGCTCGGCAAACAGGTCCAAGAGTCCGATAGCATGGTCGTTGTCAACATGGCTGAGGATGGCTAGGTCAAGCTTGCCTCCGCCAGTTTTGATGCTCTGTAGCTCCCCCCGCAGGTAGCGCTCATAGATAGCAGCCGGGCCGCCATCAATCAGGATATACCTGGGTTGTGATGGCGTGCCAAACTCGAGGATGAAGCAATCGCCATATTCCGCCTGTACGATGCGCAATTTTAGCAAGGTGGTCTCCTTTCCTAGCAAGAGTTGCAATACATTCCACTGCCTTGGTGAAAGCCTCCCGGCAATCTACGAGATAATCGTGAGCGATGAAGTCAGCTCCCCGGTTACTACGAGAGCAAAATCCTGTGGTCCCTTGAGCAGGTTCGTGGCCGAAATTTGAATCAGGTAATTCCCTGCTGGCGGATTGTCCAGCCGCACCACCTCGACGTTGTTGTCTGGATCTGGGATTTTCAGCCCCATAGGCAGATTCTCATTGCCGATCCATTTCTGCCCGGAAGGCAGATGTTGTACAAACAGGTTCAGGTTGTTCTGCAGGGCACGGGCAGGCAGGTCGGTCCAGGTCAGACAGATGCGCAGCCGAGCGCCGCCGGAGATGGAGAACTGGAAGCGAATGCGCTGGCCGCTGCGCGTAAATTGCAAGCGTTTCTGCTTCCACGTATCCTGAAATTCGAGTTTGAGCGTCGGTTCGGCGGGATTTGGGATAGTCCAGGGCATGTGGATGCAGCCAAACCCTTGATGGTAGTTCGGCAGGTAAGGATGATCGGCGATAGCGTCGGGAGCAGTGAGCCAACGTGTGCCATTGATGAGGGTGGCTTTGAGCAAAGCGGCGCTGGGTTCGTGCTTGTGTTTTTTGACATAATATTCGCGCACCAATGCAGCGCACCCAGAGACCAGTGGCGCGGCCATGCTTGTGCCACCCATGAAGGCATAGTGCCCACTTCCGGGGTATGGCCCCCAGAAGTTACGCAGAGGAGCAAGGGATGATTTAGTCGAGATGATATCCGTGCCCGGTGCGACCACATCTGGTTTGATGCGGCGGTCATCGCATGGCCCGCGGCTGCTAAAGGCAGCCAAGCCCTCGGGATTGCCCGAGATTTTTTCGTTGGCAATGGGCGGGTCGGGGAATTCTCCCGGCCAGGCCAGCCTGTAGGTGAGAGTGGCATAGCCACCCTCGGTGCGGCTGCTGCGGCTCGCACCAACGGTCAGGGCATTCTTCGCAGATGCCGGTGAGCCAATGGAAAGCCAATCCACGAACCCAGGCAGGCTGTGTCGGCGCTGAGCAGCCTGCCCCTGGTTCCCCGCTGAGATGACGATCAGTATGTCGCGGCGTTTGGCAACAAACTCATCCACCTCGATGGAATTAGCGGTGTACATGGATTCGGTCGCTGCACCCCAACTGTTGTTGTGAATGCGTGCTCCAGCCCAATATGCCTCTTCAAAGAGGTCACCTAGGTTGAGTGGCAATCCGCCTAATTCTCCGTTGGCATCTAATAGCGACTGGAAGAACAGCTTAGCTTTTGGCGCTGTGCCACGGATGTGTCCTCCTGAAGCAGACCCGTCCCCTAACACAGAGCCAGCAACATGCGTGCCATGACCGTGGGGATCGCTTGGGTCATTGGGGCGTCCCCATGCAACGACGCCGGCGATGCGCCCCTGAAAATCGGGGTGGCGCGCATCGAGTCCCGTATCTGCTACAGCCACGATCTGTCCCTCGCCGGTCTGCGGGATATCGGCAGTTGGGTTGGGATGGGCTGGGCGATCAATCCCCAGGAGCACGCGCGCCACATCGTTGTGCAACTTGGGCGGTACATACTCCTCCATCACAGCGACTTCCGGCAGAGCCGCGATCTCATCGGCAAGAGGCGAGCCTTCCAGCAAGTAGAGTCGGATTTTCCGCCCCGTGGCCCCAGCGATGTTCACTTTCCTCTTCTCCAGCCATTTCAGGACTTTGGGGAGATCTCTTTCTCGATGCAAGCGAACGTCAAAAGTGACCATTTTGACTCCCAGAGAGGGCGTCGTGCTGGGAGGTTCGACTTCCTCCACTTCCTTGGCGGATACGGGGCCAGTATCCTCTGGGCCGTAGAGGCGTATGGCGTTGACAAAGGGCAAAGCAGATACAGCGTCAACTTGGCGCGGAGTCAGCCTGGCGGTATAGTTATCGCGCGGCACGTATTCGAGCAACTGTACGCGCAACTGGCGCAACTGCCTCCGCCATTCTTCCAACAGGGGACCTTTCAATTGAATGAGATAGAAATTGGGCTTGCTCCGATCAATGGTTGGTTCTGGTGCTTTGGCGGAAGGTGCCTCTCGCGACCGTCGCAGAACGGTTCCAGGGATAGGTTCCACCCCTTTGCCCGGTGTCTCGGCTCTTGGTTGCTCTTCCAGCACCTGGATGACGAGTCCCTTTTGGCGCAGAGCGGGTATATCCGCCTCGTCAATTTCCCCAAGTACATAACTCTCTGTGCGCTGCACATTGGTCATTTTGCGCAGCGCAGCAGACTCTTCCTGCTCGTTCATGAAATGGGCGATTACCCTCTTTTTCGCCATGTTCAGCCCTCCTCGTAGACCTTTTCCTCTTCCCGTTCTGCCTGCTCAGCGTCAGGCTCCACATCACGTCCAGCAGGACCACGGTCGAGCAGTTCTTTGTAATACTCGTGCTGGATGACCAGGTCCATGATCTCGTTGGTGCCGGTCCAGATCATGATCAGACGGGCATCGCGCAAGAGGCGCTCGATGGGATAGATGTTGGTATAGCCAATGCCACCCATGATTTGCATGGCGTGGTTTACGACTTGCCAAGCGGCGTCAGTAGCGAATTTCTTGGACTCGGAGACCAGCCGTCTCACGCGCGAGGCGTTCGGGTCTGTATCTGCCGCGTGTGCGGTGGCGTGGATCAATCCCCGAGCTGCATCCAGCAGAGTGATGCTGTCCGCCACTTTGAAACTCACGCCCTCGAAAGCACGGATAACGGCACCAAAGGCTTTGCGGCGATCGCTGTAGCGTGCAGCGACCTCGAGCGCGGCTCGGGCAAGCCCCACTGCACCAGCCGCGCTGGTCAGCCGTTCCGGGACCATCATGCGGTAGAATACGCTCGCGCCGCCATTCTCGCCGCCCACCAAGTTCTCTGCCGGCACGCGTGCATCGCGGAAATAGATGCGTCCAGTGCCCCCACCGCGCGTGCCCATCAGACCGTAGACATGTTCCACATCTACGCCAGGGCCACGATCCACCAGAAATGCGCTGATGCCGCGATGGGGTGGAGCCTGCGGGTCAGTGCGCGCATATACCAGGAAGTAATCCGCTCCTTCTGCCCCAACGACGAAGCGTTTCTGTCCCTTGAGGACATAGCAGTTGCCATCGCGGCGTGCCTGCGTGGTCGTGCCGAAGAAATCGGATCCTCCACGCGGCTCGGTAAGCGCCTCGGCGCAAGTCAGTTTGCCCTCCAAGGTCGGACGCAAGTATTTCTCTTTCTGTTCCGGAGTGCCAAAGACGGAGATTGCCTCGCCGACGATGCTGGGGAGGCAGTACAGGCAAGCCAGGCTGGTGCCCAACATCCCCACTTCTTCGATGGCTACGACTTCGGATGTCCAAGGCAAACCGCGCCCGCCCCACTGCGAGTCAAAGCGTAGTCCGAGCAATTTGCGCCGCGCGGCTTCTTGCAGGTACTCACGTGGGTAGCGCACGCGATCGGCGTCCATATCCAGCAGCAACTGCCGGGGCACGCTCTTCACAAAGTCGCGCACCTCATCGCGCAATGCGCGTTGTTGCTCTGTCAACAATGGTTCTAGCACTCTGGGCTCCTTTCAGCAAAGCTGCACTTGGTATTGATAGCCTTTTCTATGGCCGCTATGGCTTTTCTGCAAAAGGTAGTAGTGCCGACCAGCACCACATTTCTCGTCGGATAAGATCAGGACGGCAACGCACTTTACACAAGGCGCAATTGCCGTCCTGTGGATCAGCCAGGTGATCGTACTATGCTCACTTCGCGCATCGGATTTCATCCTTCCGTGTTGCCTTTGTGGGTGTTAGTTTTCTGGGAATGCCGATCTCCCATGCAGGTGCCAGGAGCAGCGAACTCCGTTTGATGATACAAAGTAAGTATAGTCGTGCTCTCATAAATGTCAAACAAACGAAGGACATGAGCACTGTAGAGAGATGGTTTGAGCGGCGCAAGCTTCATTTAATCAAGAAACCACACTTTGGCTTTATGGTTGTTGGCACGGAAGCAGATTGGCGCAATTCTTTCCTGCAGCTTATCCTAGAGGCGCTTGACCAAAAACGATTGCTGGCGCTGTGCTCTAGGCCTGAACCATAAGGATTGCTCCTCGCGTGTCTACTCCTAAGGCCCCGGCGCGTTTACGAGATGTAGTTGGATACTCTCTGGCGGAGCTCCTTCAGGCTCAGACTATAGCATTACAGGTTACAGGTGGATGCCAGAAGCTGGGTTGACGTAGTGTACGAAGCTGGACGTCTCTTGCTCCGAACAGGTGCGATAGAGCCAGAATACGTACAGGCAATGAAGAGAATAATCGAGCAGTACGGCCCCTACGTGGTGATCATGCAGGCGGTTGACAAAATCCTTGGCTTGTTCGATAAATATTCATGGGCCATCACTTCATGGACAGTAGGGGTTGTCTCCCTATACTGTACCATGAGATTGACCCTTTTGCAACAAGGCCTCCAAAAATCCGAGCAATACTTTTTGCAACCGCTTGACGAAGATGGCACTATATCAAATTTGAGATTAGATTCTTCAGCCGAGGCTCTTAAATCATACCGAGAAGAAATTGCTGATTCATTCTTCGCAATAAAAGTAGGCAAAGAAACGGATTTTCAAGAACTTTTTCCGTCCATACCTACTTTGCTTTTTTAGGAGTTACGCAGTTGACTGCGCAACCCCTTCTTGCAACACAATACTAATATAAAGACGCAGTCTGTCAAGAGGAGGCGATGACTTGGACTACATCCACTTCCTCATCGCTGCCCAGAAGATCTTCACCTGCACGGAAGCGGCGAGATGCCAGCCCGCAGGGCAAAAAGCCCCCGCCCACGATGCCTTTACCCGACTGCTTTCAAGACAGCCTTTAGACACAGAGACGTTGTGGCAGGAAGCGAAGGCGCTCGTAGACAAAAAGAGGGGCTTTTGGTCTTGGACGACACCACCTTGGACAAGCCCTATGCCAAGAAGATGGAACTGGTGACCTATCACTGGAGTGGCGAACACCAAAGGGTCGTCAAAGGCATCGCTCTTTTGACTTTGCTTTGGACGGGAAAGCGCTCATCCCTTGCGACTTTCGGGTTTACGACCAGCCGCAAGGCGGGCAGAGCAAGAACGAACACTTTCAAGCGATGCTGAAGACGGCGAAGCAGAGGGGTTTTGAGCCGGAAT
>JACIWW010000016.1 GCA_014360905.1 Chloroflexota bacterium | reverse complement strand
GGAAAAGCCCCTAAAAAGGGCTTTTCACATTCAGCTGGGGAATTCACGCCCCGGCCATGCTCTAGGCGGACCACAGTCCGCCGTTATCCCTGGCGTGGGTTCGTAGTGAGCGCTTCAGCGCTCATGGATGCCAGGGATTGAAATCCCTGGCTAAAAAGGAAAAGCCCCTAAAAAGGGCTTTTCACATTCAGCTGGGGAATTCACGCCCCGGCCATGCTCCAGGCGGACCACAGTCCGCTGTCATCTCTGGCGTGGGTTCGTAGTGAGCGCTTCAGCGCTCATACGCGCCAGGGATTGAAATCCTTGGCTAAAAAGGAAAAGCCCCTAAAAAGGGCTTTTCACATTCAGCTGGGGAATTCACGCCCCGGCCATGCTCCAGGCGCACTGAAGTGCGCACTACGAACCAGGCGCACTGAAGTGCGCACTACGAACCTGTACTGAAGGGGCTTTTCACATTCAGCTGGGGAATTCATTCCCCGGCCATGCTGGCGGCTAGAAAAGCCGCCCTACTTCTCACTTCCCTTACACTTTCACCCTCTCCTCCGTCAGCCCCTTTGCTTCTTCCACCGCTGCGGCGCGGATGTCAATGGGGAAGCGTCCGTGCAGAGGGCTGAGGCGTGCGCCCAGTGCCGAGCCGGCCCAGAAGAGCCAAGCCAAGGGACGCAGGAACGTGCTCAAGTCCACGGCGCGGCGCAGTTCGTCCAGAGTGGCGTCATCCCAGCCACCAAACAGCCCATAGAAGAAGACAAAGAGCGGGTAGGAGGGCAGGATGGCGATGAAGAAGATGAGCACGCTGGTGATCTGGTCGCCGCACCAGATCAGCCCGCCAACCCAGCGCAGCACCGCATAGTGCGCTGCCCCAGCCAATATGGGTGCCCCCAGCGATTGCCAGAAGTAAAAGCGCTGCGGGAAGCACAGGCGGTGGTTGACGAAATAGGCGACGATGTCTTTGGACAAGAGCCCGATGAAGTAGGCGATGATGAGCGCGTTGATCTGGAAGCGCTCCACCAGTAGGAAGGCCAGCACGATGCGCACCATCTGTTCAGCGGCTACGAGCAGCGCTTTGAGGTAGGGACGGTTGGCGGCCAACTGGACGTTATCGCCCACCCATGAGGGGTATTGGATAGCACCCCAGATGATGAGAGGCACGGCATAGGTCGCTGCGCGCACGAATTCCGGTCCTGTGGCGCCCAGGATGAAGCGGTCAGCGGTGGCCAGCAGCACTGCCGCAACGAAGGCGCTGATGAAGCCGCCCCACTTGTACGCCATCACGGCATAGTATTGGCTCAAGGCGCGGCGGGCATGCGAGATGGCCTCCGAAATCGCCGGCACCAGGCTATTGTACAGGTTGCCTACCACCTGGTAGCCAAGGATGAAATTCTGGGCGATGCCCCAATTGCCCCAGACTTCGGCATAGTTCACCAGCCGCGTCTGCGTGATCAGGATCTCCACCGACTGTCCCACGCCCCACGCTACCGAGCCCAGCATCTCGAATGCACCAAAACGGAAGGCTTCTTTCACCACGTCCCAATCGAAATGAGCCAGGAACAAGAGCCGTGCGTTGTAGCCCAAGCGACGGTATAGCCACAGCCCGAAGAGGAAAGTGAGCAGTTCGGTGGCATAGGCGGCAAGCCCCAGCCCTAGCACCCCGCTCATGGGCACGCCAAAAACGGGGTGGCTGCGCCCCCAGGATACCATCAGCGTCACCAGCACTGGCTGGGTGAGCATGGGGAAGAGGGTGTAGAGCCCTACATCGAGTATCTGCGCATAATCCGAACGCTGCCAGGCCATCAGGGCATGGCGCATCACCTGCAGAAAGCCGGGAATCTGGATCATAGTGTGGATGATGATGCTCCAGGTATAGAGGGCATAACTGGTATGTGGCAGCAGTGTCCCGGCGATGGCCGTGACCAGCGCCACCTGGAATGCGCCGGACAGCGCCTGCCACCACACGAACACCTGGCCATACTGGATGGCACGGCGCGGATCGTGCACGCGGTACTGGGCGAAGAACTTGATGAACGCGACGCTGGTGCCCATGTCGAACAGCAGCCACAGCAGGTTGAAGAATTGCACCACGCGTCCCCAAATGCCCAGTGCCTGCGCCGATGGCAGGATGTATACGGGCAGCACCAGGTTCTGGTAAATGATGAGCGGGATGAACAGGAGGATGCCCAGCATCAGCGCCACCAGGAAGCCGCCCAAGGGACGGTGGAAGCCCACTTCCTCCCAATCGGTCCCCGCCTCATGTGCCATGAAACGTGCACGGTCAGCTACCAGCGCGTCGAGCGCCTCGGGATGGCGCTGGCTGTAGCGGCGCACCAGGACGAAGACAATGCCCACCAAGACCAGCATGCCTGCCAGCGCGAGGTACAACATGGCGCGCTCACGCTCGTGCGGCACCGGCGAACCGGGATAGTCGGCAAAGGAGAGAGGAGTCAACCCACCCACGCGGGCAGTGAGGTGATAGATGAGGTAATTGAAATAAGCCCAGCCTTGGAATTGCGGATTGGACTCATCGAGAAACGGGGTGAAGACATAGGCGCGTCCCTGTCCTACCTGCCTGACCCCCAGGACAAACGAACTGTCCTCGAAGCCCAGGACAAGGGGCATGAGGTCAGAAGCAGGGCTGACCAGGGAAAAGCGCTGCCGCACCTGTGGGGCGCTGGTCCAGATGATCTCGCGCAATAGCGGGTCGGCGATGCCCTTGGCGGGGATCAGGCTGAGCGGCGTATCCTGGCGTTCTAGCCCAACCGGGACGCCCAAGAGAGTCGCCACATCCTCTGTGCTGAGGCTTGGGCCGAGGATGAGCACCAGCCCCGCGCCTTGCCTGACGCGGGATGCGAACCCCTCGCGGTCGGGGACAGTGCCGTTGAGCACCAGCACCTGCGCCTGAGAGGGGTCGTTGGTGAAGACAAACTCGCTCGCTAGACCCAGCGCTTGGCGCACGCCATCCTCAGGGCCGGCGTAGTAGATGCGGAGAGCAGTATCAGCCCGAACCTGGGCTGCCACAGCGACAAAGACAAGCACCGCAATGATTGCTTGCATCCATCGGCGCATCATCTCTCTTCTCCATAGCAAGTTTGTAGTGAGCGCTTCAGCGCTCTGCGCACTAAAGTGCGCACTACGAACCTGCGCTTCAGCGCTCTATAGCGCACCAATCCTGTTCGTTTGTAGTGAGCGCTTCAGCGCTCTATAGCGCACTAAAGTGCGCACTACCAACCCTGAGCGCTTCAGCGATCTATAGCGCACTAAAGTGCGCACTACCAACCCTGAGCGCTTCAGCGCTCTATAGCGCAAAGTGCGCACTACCAACCCTGAGCGCTTCAGCGCTTTATAGCGCACCGTTTGTAGTGAGCGCTTCAGCGCTCTATAGCGCACTAAAGTGCGCACTACCAACCCTGAGCGCTTCAGCGCTCTATAGCGCACCAACCCTGTTCGTTTGTAGTGAGCGCTTCAGCGCTCTCCTCAAAGTATAGGGAACTCATCCCACCCGCGGCCATAATCACGAATAGGATAAGTAACCCAAAGATCCTGCAGCCACTCACGTCCATAATGCTCTATATACCAACGCACACTGCTCTCACTCCACTCATAAGGTGAAATAACCCAGCGATGCTTCACTGGGTTGTAATGGATATAGTTTAGCGTTGTATAATAATGCCGCTCTGAGCGAATAGCGCGGTCACTGAAACGATACCAAACTTTGCGCCTAGGTGTGGCATCTTCGATATTCCATTGACGAGCTATCGAACCATGGATGTAACGGAAAAATCCTCCTAGCAAGTTGAAATCCGGCACATATGCAAGGATATGATAGTGATTCGGCAGAATGACCCAGGCGCGCATTTCGATGCCATGTAGGGTAAACGTTTCAAAGAGAGCATCCAGCACTTGCCGGCGACGCTCAGGCAAATACATGTGCTGTGCGTGCTCATAACAAGCCGCTGTCAGTAGATAAAGTTGTTGATCGCGCACGGGATGCGGTGGTGAGTGAGGCGGATAGCCTCGATCCAGCCGCTCTTTTACCAGTTTGCGACGTTGCTGCAGTGTGAGCTTGCGATATTCGTACAAGATAAGCCTCGCTTTCGTTTTGTAGTTTGTAGCGAGCGCTGAAGCGCTCTATAGCGCACTAAAGTGCGCACTACGAACCCTGCGCACTAAAGTGCGCAGCGCTTTATAGCGCAAAGTGCGCGCTACGAACCCTGCACTAAAGTGCGCAGCGCTTTATAGCGCAAAGTGCGCGCTACGAACCTGCGCTTCAGCGCTTTATAGCGCAAAGTGCACGCTACGAACCTGCGCTTCAGCGTTTTATGGCGCACTAAAGTGCGCACTACGAACCCTGCACTAAAGTGCGCACTACCAACCCTGAGCGCTTCAGCGCTTTATAGCGCACTAAAGTGCGCACTACGAACCTGCTCGCATTAGGTCGCGCAGGTCGCGGTAGCGCAGCACCTTCACACCCGTCTCTTGTACCAGGCGCGTGAATTGCTCACCGGCAAAGATCTGATAATCCGCAACGCGCATGGGCCAGTCAGGAGCAATGGCTTGGATCTCAGGTCCTGGGCGGGCAGCGTGATAGACACAGTGCGTCAGGCCCGGCGGCAGTGCATGCAATACCTCAGCGTACTGCTCCCAGCGGTTATTCGTGGTTGGTGTTTCCAACAGGCGCAGGTGATCCACCACAGGCAACGTCCCGCTTTCTTCCAGTCTACTCAGCATGCCTACGAACATCTCCGCCAGGTCTTGCGCTATGCCCATCTCCATGAGTTCGGCCACGGAAAGACGCGGAAGCATCGCCGGGATGCGGTATTCCTGCGCCAGGCCAATGTACACAAGAGCCAGACTGGGATGGAGCACAGACCCCATGTGCGTATCAATGTGCGTCACGTCCACGCCAGCCGCCAGCGCCTGTTCGATCTGCGCGCGCAGTTCGGACGCCGCGGCTTCCGCGTCCATGTGCGCGTGCAGCGCCTCCGTATCCCGCCAGAGGTAGCCCTCCGCGTCGAGCAGGCCACTAGCCGGGTCACGGGTGGAGATGGGTCCCCAGCGGTACGTGTGCCATTCGCTGTTCAGGGTCAAGTGCACGCCCACGTCCAGCGCGTCCGCGTTCTTCCGTGCGAAGGTAGCCAGTTCTGGAAACCACGGGCAGGGCACCATCACCGAACCGGTGCGCAGCATGCCCTGCGCCACAATGTCCATGAACGCTTCGTTCATGGCATGGCACATGCCTAAATCGTCCGCATGGAAGATGACCACGCGCTCCTCAGGTGAGAACCCCAATCGTTCTAGAAATGCATTCATGTCGTCGTTCCTCCATAACCTCATGCTACGCTTTCCGCATCACGCACTTCTTATCACGTTATATTCCTCTTCTCGCACCCCATTCTCTGCAATCACCTGTGCATACCAGCGCCCGCTGTCCTTGACTGTACGCTGCTGCGTCGCATAATCCACATAGACCAATCCAAAGCGCATGCTGTAGCCATATGCCCACTCGAAGTTGTCCAGCAGCGACCAGACAAAGTAGCCGCGCAGCGGCACGCCCTCGCTTAGCGCGCGATGCACCTGTACTAGGTGGTCGCGCAGGTAGCGGATGCGGCGCTCGTCGCGCACGCGTCCGTCCAAATCGGGGGCATCTGCCACGGGGATGCCGTTCTCGGTCACGATGATGTAGGGCGGGCGGTAATCGGCCCAGATGCGTGTGAGCAGGTCATACATGCCCTGCGGGTAGATCTCCCACATCTGCGAGTACTCGGAGCCTTCTGGCTGTATCTGCACAGCCTGTATCAATGGGAAATTCGGATCGAAGCGGACGACCGTGCGACTGTAGTAGTTCACGCCAAGGAAGTCGAGCGGCGCGCCGATATGGTCGAGATCGCCTGGCTGCGGCTGAGGGAATAGCCCACCCAACAGTTCCAGCAGGTCCGAGGGGTATTGCTGGCGGAAGATGGGTTCGAGGAACATGCGGTTGAGCACGCCGTCATAGCGCAGGGCAGCCTGGCGGTCGGCTTCGCTGTCCGAGGCGGGATAGACCGGGCTGAGGTTGAGCGCGATGCCCACGCGCGGGCGGTTGCGGGCAGTTTCGCGCAGGGCACGTGCAGCCAGGCCATGGGAGAGCAAGAGGTGGTGTCCAGCCTGGAATGCCGCGAGGGGATCCTGTATGCCCGGGGCATGCTCGCCGGTGAAATGCCCTACCACAGCCGCGACGAATGGCTCGTTGTGCGTGATCCAGTAGGTGATGCGGTCGCCTAGTTCGTTGGCCACGACCTGTGCATATTCGGCGAAATAGTAGGCTGTGTCGCGGTTGGGCCACCCCCCGCGATCCTGCAATGCCTGCGGCAGGTCCCAGTGGTAGAGCGTGGGGAAAGGCTCGATGCCGTTTGCCAGCAGCGCATCCACCAATCGGCTATAGAAGTCGAGCCCTTTCTGGTTCACCGCGCCGCTTCCAAAGGGGAGGATGCGCGGCCAGGCGATGGAGAAGCGGTATGCCTTGATCCCGAGATCAGCCATGATGCGCACATCCTCGCGCCAGCGGTGGTAGTGGTCGGCAGCGACATCGCCGTTTTCGCCGTTGCGGATTTTCCCTGGCTGGCGGCAGAAGGTATCCCAGATGGAAGGGCCGCGTCCGTCTTCATCCACTGCCCCTTCGATCTGATAAGAAGAGGTAGAAACGCCCCAGAGGAAGCCCTGGGGAAAGGAGAGGAATCCGTCATTGGACATAGTTGTGACCTCCTTTGATTTGAGGTTGGCCATATTATGGCGCCTTCCAGGTTTGCTGTCAACTAGACCTGACGGGTCTATATCCCCTTCCTGCTCGGCGTGGGCAACAGCGCACGCCAGCAATGGCGGCGGACTGTTGTCCGCCCGGAGCATGGCCGGGGAATAAATTCCCCGGCTGAAGATGAGAAGCCCCTTCAGTACAGGTTCGTAGTGCGCACTTCAGTGCGCCAGGTTCGTAGTGCGCACTTCAGTGCGCCTGGAGCGTGGCCGGGGAATGGATTCCCCAGCTGAATGTGAAAAGCCCTTTTTAGGGGCTTTTCCCTTTTAGGCAAGGATTTCAATCCCTGGCGCGTATGAGCGCTGAAGCGCTCACTACGAACCCACGCCAGAGATGACAGCGGACTGTTGTCCGCCTGGAGCATGGCCGGGGAATGGATTCCCCAGCTGAATGTGAAAAGCCCTTTTAGGGGCTTTTCCCTTTTAGGCAAGGATTTCAATCCCTGGCGCGTATGAGCGCTGAAGCGCTCACTACGAACCCACGCCAGAGATGACAGCGGACTGTGGTCTAAGCCGAGCAGGGAGATGAGACAACGGCAGCGGTGCCTCGCAAGCCGCTGCCGTTGCCATCCCTTTAGGGAGCCTGATCGGGCTCTTGCCCACTGTGCTGTGCCTGCCGAGGGGAGGCAGAGGTGCTTGAGTCGGCGCTCAGGTAGCCAGCCGGCGGCGTTTCCTGCGGCGGCTCCTCATCCACCACGCGGTATGACCCCTCCACAGAAGACATCTGTCGCTGATGGCGTTCCAGGATCTCCTGTGGACAAAGGCTCAACAATAGCTTGATGCTCAGCGCCAGGACGCCTAGATCGTCCAGTTGACCCAGGCCCGGGATGATGTCAGGCACGAGGTCGCCCACGAAGAGGACGTACAGGATTGCTCCAACTGGGATCAGCTTGAGCCAGGTCGGGACCAAGGGGTCCCAAAGCAGGCGCCAAGCCAAGCGCAAATTGCGCAGCAATTCCAACAGCCAGTTTATCCCTCCCTCGGAGGAAGTGTTCTCCCGATGCGGCATCCCTACTTCACCACCTTTGCTGTCCATTGTACTCCCTTTTTCCGTACCTGCCAACTGCTGAAGGTTCAGTCCCTGGCAAGCTTTCGGGTGAAATCTGCCCTGGAGTTGAATCCTGCTCACTTCTGGACCGCTGAAGCCACGTTTCAGCAATGCCAGCCTCTTTTCGCGCCTTTGGTGTTTGCTTTTTGTGTTTCGCGCCCTCTGTGCTAAAATCTCTATTAAGGGGGCACAAAGGGCATTGAAATTCCAATGACTAGCGAGCAAAATTTTGTGTCTTTGGCAAGCAATTTCCTCTGCGCTCTCGGCGTGCTCGGCGGTGAAAACGGATAAGGAGGATGGACATGGACGTCGGCGCATTGGCAAAGGATGTCGTGGCATTCCTGGCTCCCTTTCTCCCCTATCTGGTCAAGGGAGCCAAACTGGCGGGGCAGGAGGCAGCGAAGAAACTGGGTGAGCAGTTCAGCGAGGAGAGCGTTGCCGCAGCCAAATCCCTGTGGGAAAGACTGCGCCCCAAGGCAGAAGCGCGACCTGCCGCCCAGGAAGCAGTGGAGGAGGTTGCTGCTGCGCCGCAAGATGCGGATGCCCAGGCGGCCTTGCGGCTGCAAGTGCGCCAGATCTTGAGCGAAGATGAGGCGCTGACTGCTGAAGTGGCGCGCGTCATGGCTAGCGCAGTGATACAACGTGTGCTGGCACAGCGTCGCGCAATCATCAAGGATGTGGAACAACGCGCGAAAGGCGGCCCCACAGAACAAGAGGTCAAGGGTGAGGGCAAAGGCACCCGCATCAAGGGCGTGCGTCAAATTCGGGAGTGAATGCACATGGGTGACGACAAGCCGGTCGAGATGAAAATCGAGGCCAGCGGCAGCGGAACCATAAAGAACGTCATCCAGGCCGTCATCCAGCACCTGACGCTGGGCATTAACTACCTGCCGACCGACTACAGCACGCGCATTGGCAACTTTATTCTGCAGTACACCGGCACGCCTGAAAGTCCCGTCCCCTTTGGCGGGCGGGAAGGCGACCTGCAGAAATTGGATGACTGGCTAGCCGCCGATGGCCCCCCTTATCTCCTTCTCGCTGCTCCGGCAGGCCGTGGCAAATCCGCTTTGCTGGTGCGCTGGCTGCAGCGCTTGCGAGAGCGCGAACCTGACTTGCTGCTGGTCTTTGTGCCGGTCAGCCTGCGCGTCAACACTGCCTCTCAAGTCGTTTTCTTCGCTGCCCTGTCTGCCCGTCTCGCTCATCTCTATGGCGAAAAGGTCCCTGCCGACCTGAGCTACGCGCCCGACGTTTGGCGCAGCATGGTGAGCAGCTTTCTCAGCCAACCCTCGCCTCATGGCCGTCTGCTCGTGGTGCTAGACGGCCTGGACGAAGCCACCGACTGGCAGGCCGGACCAGACCTTTTCCCCTTCCAGCCGCCAAGGGGATTGCATGTGGTAGTCTCGGCACGCTACCTGGCCGGCGATCGGGGGGCGGAGGGCTGGCTGCGCCGCTTGGAATGGGAGCGCCCTGACCTGGCCTGCACCTTGGACCTGGACCCGCTGACCAGAGAAGGCGTGGCGGACGTGCTGCTGAAGATGGGTTTTCCCCTGGACTGCCTGGGCCGCCGGGTGGACATCGTGGCCGAACTGCATCGCCTGAGCGAAGGCGACCCCTTGCTGGTGCGCCTGTATGTGGACGACCTCTGGCAGCGCGGAGAAGAAGCAGCCCGCCTGCAGCCAGAAGACCTCCAGGAACTAAAGCCCGGCCTGGAGGGGTACTTTGACCGCTGGTGGGAGGATCAGCGCAAGCAATGGGGAGACGAGGCCCCGCTCCGGGAGCAGACCGTGCGGGAGGTGCTCAACCTGCTCGCTGCGGCCTTAGCTCCCCTTGGACAGGATGACGTGCTAAGCCTGAGCACAGCAATGGACACCTGGGCGCTGGAGGAAGCGCTGCGCCCGCTGAAGCGGCTGGTGGTTGGCGATGGGCGTGCCCAGGGGTATGCTTTCAGCCATCCCCGCCTGGGGCAGTACTTCTGGGAGAAGCTGAGCCCCAAGGAACGGAAAGCGCTGGAGGAGCGTTTCCTGGCATGGGGACGGACGATTTTGGAAGCGCTGAAAAAGGGGGAATGCGCTCCACGCGCTGTGTCGCCTTACCTGGTGCGTGCTCTGGGCAATCACCTGGCGCGGGCGGGGGCGACGCCAGAGGAATGGCTGCAGTTGGTGGACGGGGTGTGGGCGGCGGCTGGGGAGGCGCTAGAGGGAGACTACAGCCTCTTTATCCACGACGTGGAGCGGGCCTGGCGGGTCTGCACCCTTGCCGATGGGGAGAAGGCCGCACGAGACGAGCTGGCACCCTATCTGGGAGGAGAAGTGCGCTGTGCGCTGGTAGAAGCCAGCATACACTCCCTGGCCGGCAACCTGCCGCCGGAGCTGCTGGTGGAGTTGGTGCGCGGCGGCGTGTGGCAGGCGCGGCAGGCACTAACCTATGCGCGGCAGATACCGGCTGAAGGTGCCCGTGCCGAGGCTTTGGCGGCCTTGGCGCCGCACCTGGAGCCGGACTTGCGCGCGCAAGCCTTGGCTGAGGCGCTGCAGGCGGCGCGGGGCATCTGGGATGAAGGTGCCCGTGCCGGGGCTTTGGCGGCCTTGGCGCCGCACCTGGAGCCGGCGCTCCTGGCTGAGGCGCTGCAGGCGGCGCGGGGTATCTGGGATGAATATTCCCGTGCCGAGGCTTTGGCGGCCTTGGCGCCGCACCTGGAGCCGGCGCTCCTGGCTGAGGCGCTGCAGGCGGCGCGGGGTATCTGGGATGAATATTCCCGTGCCGAGGCTTTGGCGGCCTTGGCGCCGCACCTGGCGGCACTCCCTCAACCCCATCTCTATCCCCTCTGGGCGGAGACGCTGCCCCTCCTGGCGCGCCGCACGCGCAGTAATTTGCTGGCAGACCTGCGTGCGCTGCAGCCCGTGATCTTTGCCTTGGGCGGGACGGGAGCGGTGGCGGAGGCATTTCGCGCCATCCAGGATGTGGGGAGGTGGTGGCCGTGAGGAGGCTCCTGCGTTGGGTGACAGGCGTGCTTGCCATCCATCTGGTGTTCGTGCCCATGTGCTGCTCTGCCCGTCCATGGCAAAGCGCATCTCCGGCTACCGCAGCAGAGGTACGGGGTGCCATGGGGGTCTCGGTTGTGTTTGACCAGGAGTTGGGCATCCTGACGCTTTCCAATGCGCACGTTCTGGTCAAGATGGATACCCAGCGCGGCACGCTTTCTTACGAAGCCGATGGCGTTCCTCTGATAGAGGGAGGGCATGCCGCGGTATCCGTTGCTGGGACAACGTATCGGAGCACCGACTTTTCGTGGGCAACCTGGAGCACGGCTGAGGTAAGCGATCCACTGGGCAGTGGGACTCGCGCCATGCTGGAGAGCCAGGGGTGGGATGGCTTGAAGTTGTCCCTTGCCGTGACGCTCTACGAGGATGCGCACTATGCGGTGCTTGAGGTGGCGCTCCACAATGCGGGTGAGAGCGACCGCGCCGTACAGTCCCTAACGCCTCTGGCGGTCGGAACTGGCGGAGCATTCCTGCGCGGCATCAGCCCACGGTCAACGGCGGTGTTCATCAACAGCTATACCAATGTGGGCTATCGCGGCGTGGTGCCCATACTGCCCGTGCCCAACTGGCGTGTGCCGCTCGCCTTGGCGGACGGCACAGGCAACCTAGAGTTGGGCAACTACTCCGGCTGGTGGGTGCACGCCCTTTGGAACAGCAAGCAGAACCTGGCATTCGTGGCTGGCGCCTTGAGCGCGGAGAAGTGGAAGACATCTATCCAGATCCAGCCAGATTTCCGGCGCAATCGCTTCAGGGGCTGGCAGGTGGGCAACCTGGGCAGTGCCGTGTTGCCGCCTGGGGAGGTATTCCGCTCGGAGAAGATTTTCCTCGGCGGCTACGCTGACCCCTTGCAGGGCCTTGAGGAATATGCCTGGGCCGTAAGGCAGGTCAACGCAGTACGGTTGCGAGAGAAGGTCGCCGGCTGGTGTTCTTGGCCCTACTATTACCGCAAGATCACGGCCTCGGACGTGTTGCGCAACGCCCAATTCGTGGCGGACAAGTTAGAGCGTCGCTACCCTTATATCCTCATTGACAGCGGCTGGTTCACCTGCCGCGGGGACTGGGCTGCCAATGAAAAGTTCCCCGCGGGCATGGCAGAGATAGCACGCCAAATCCACCAGTTGGGGCTGAAGGTGGGGTTGTGGTTTGCGCCGTTTTTGGTGGATAAGGAATCTGCTTTGCTCCAGGAGCATCCCGACTGGTTCGTGAGGTGTGAAGACGGCTCCCTCTACGTGTACAAGCAGGACATGAGCGCTCCTGAGCGCTATGTTTTGGATGGGTCGCATCCAGGAGTGCAGGCGTGGCTAAGGGAGTTGTTTGCCAGGGCAGTCCAGGAGTGGGGCTATGACTACTTGAAGCTGGATTTCCTCCATGCGGGCGCCGTGGAGGGGAAGCGCTACGACGAACAGATGACTGGCATGGAGGCGTTGCGCGCCGGCTTGCGTGCCATCCGCAGTGGGGCAGGCAGCGAAGCCTACATCCAGCAAGCCATCGGACCCTTCCTGGCTGCGGTCGGCATCCTCGATGAGAGCCGCGTGGGCATGGACACCGAGTTCCGCCTCAGCGCTGGCACCACCACGAGTGACGTCTCTGGGCTGAACTGGCAGTATGCGCTGTGGTACATCCGCAACAACCTGGCGGGCTATTTTGCGCAGGGCAACTTGTTCAACATCGCTCCTGGCGAGGGCCTGCGCCTGCATCCCTGGACGTACGAGGAAGCCAAGACGTTTGTTGCCGTGTATGCCCTGGGCGGGAGCCTGTGGCTAGCGGGCGACCTGACGGCGCTGCCAGAGGAGAAGGTGCTTTTGCTGACCCAAGAAAGCGTCTTGGCCTTGAGCAAGTTGCCCGTAGCGGCCAGGCCAGTGGACTTGTTCGCCAGGCCGGATCGGTGGGCGGGCATTGGTGCGATGAACGTCTTTCAGGACAGCCAGCGCTTGACCTTCCGCGACCTGCCGCGCATCTGGCACACCTCTGAAGAAGGCACGCACTTTGTGGGGCTGTTCAACTGGCGTGAGCGCCGCGGTGAGATCACACTGCGCTTGGGCGACATCGGCCTTGACCCGCATGCCACATACTCGGTAAGCGACCTATGGAGTGGCGAGAAGCTAGGGGACTACAGAGGGGAAATCACGCTGGTCTTGGAGCCGCACGCACATCGCTTGCTACGGATAGAGGCGACGGCGAGATAGAAGGATGCCTCACTCCCTGGAGCCTTCTCCCTTGGAGGGATCGGGGTGTGCATTTGTCATAAGCGCTTAAAGCGCTCACTCGGGCCAGGGATTGAAATCCCTGGCTATGCAGGCTGGGCATGGGAGCCCAGCCTGCTGCGCTTTGCAGAGGCGGCTCCCACGCCGCCGTATTCGTAGCCTCCACACCGCCACTACGATCCACCGCAGGCGGCAAAGTTTGCTCCAGGCGGACAACAGTCCGCCGTCTTTAGGCGGGTTTGTAGTGAGCGCTTCAGCGCTCGGATTGCCTCACCCCGGCCCCTCTCCTACGCTGTAGGAGAGGGGCTTTTTGCATGGGCTGTTGCCCACGCCAAGCAGAGGCCAGGGATTGAAATCCTTGGCTAAAAGCGACAAGCCCCTGAAGAGGCTTCTCGCAGTCAGCCGGGGAATTCATTCCCCGGCCACGCTAGCGCGAAGCGCGCACTACGAACCCAACAGGAAAGGTGGTTAGAAAAGCCTCCCTGCACTACACGCGGCCCCTCTCCTACGCTGTAGGAGAGGGGCTTTTTGCGCGGGCTGTTGCCCACGCCAAGCAGGGCCAGGGATTGAAATCTCCATCATCTATTTATGTGATCTACATGGACTGCCTGCCACGCCGTATGCATCCTATCACGGGCGCCTACGACAGCTCAGGCGTAAGCGTGGCGCGAGGAGCAGCCGTAACGGTCGGCACTGGCGTTGCCGTAGGCACGGGCGTCTGGGCGAAGGGCCGGCTCAGCGCCTGCAGCAATGCCGCGCCATGCAAACCCGCCTGCCGCGCTTCCCACCACAGCGTGACCTCGAACCACAGGTGATAGCACTCCTCCCCCGCCACGAAATCCATCCCCACGTAGCCGGGCTGTGTCCCCGGGATGCTGCCTACTGGCAAGCTGTCCAGCACCGTCAACAATTGTTCCGCCAGGTTGCCCAACGGCTCAACAGCAAGGCTGGAGACGGGGAGGGTGAAGTAGAAATCCGTCTCCAACAGGGCAAAGCCCTTCACATTGCCCGTTTGCGGGTCAATGCAATCCTCGCCGTATGCTACAGCGGAGACGGTCGCATCGGTTATCCCAGCAGATGCCAATGCCGCTTGCACCTGGGCGGAGAGCTCCGGCAAGGGACGCGTGCCCCAGTCCCAAATGCAGCCTTCGGAAGAAAAGAGCGTGGGCGTGAACGTGGGCGCTGGCGCGAGCATTTCTGTGGGCACTCTCTCAATAGTGGGCGTAGCTACCGGCTGCGTACCTCTGCATCCCACAAGGCAGAGGCAAGCCAAGAGGACACCGACCGAAGCCAGCCGTCCCTGCTTGCTATGGATCAACCATCCCAGCCAGTGCTCCTTACCGGTACGCAACATCGCCTCCTGGGCAAAGGCAGGTAACCTTACCGCCCGCCCCCATGCTTTGCATTATAGCCATCCGCCGCCGTATGCCAAACGCATGATGACAAAGGGGAGTTGCTTAGGATGACACCGGAGCAGTCTTCCAACACCCTATTCCATTTTTGACGCATTACACGTCACGCACTACAATGGATATCACAACCAAGCACCAAGGAAAATACTATGCCCAACCGCCTAGCTAACGCGAGCAGCCCATACCTACGCCAGCACGCCGATAACCCTGTAGACTGGTACCAATGGGGAGAAGAAGCCTTCGCTCTGGCACGCGCCACCGACCGCCCCATTTTCCTCAGCATCGGCTATGCCGCTTGCCATTGGTGCCACGTAATGGCGCACGAATCCTTCACCAACCCTGAGACAGCAGCATTGATGAACGAACACTTTGTTAACATCAAAGTGGACCGCGAGGAGCGCCCCGATATAGACGCCATCTACATCCAGGCCGTGCAGATGCTTGCCGGGCGCGCTGGCTGGCCTCTCTCTGTCTTCCTCACCCCCGATGGGCACCCTTTCTTCGGTGGTACTTACTTCCCGCACGAGCCGCGCTATGGGATGCCCTCCTTCCGCCAGATACTGCAGGCAATCGCCCATGCCTGGCAAACCCGCCGCGCAGAGCTGGTGGACGGCAGCATCCAGATTGTCGAGGCAATCCGCCAACAGATGGCTGCCGACCTGCCGCCTGCAGACCTGCAACGCGAGACCTTTCTTGGCCATTCATCACTCACAGCAACTCCTCCAGCCGCTTGCCGCGTGCAGCAGCGCGTTCTGCCATCCATTGGCGGTGGTCCTTCGGTGGCGGCGGCTGCTCCTCCGCAGGCCGGCGCACCAGGCGCAGTGCATCGCTGGGGCAAGCCGCCACGCACAAGCCACAGCCCATGCAATGCATGGCGTCCACCACGCAGACATCATCCGGGACGGACAGGGCATGGAAATGGCAGCGCTCGATACACGCCTCGCAGCCCGTACACAGCTCTGCATCTACCGCCGCCAGAAAGGCAGAGCGCGCTAGCGCATGCGCCTGACCGAACTCGATTATGCCGCGCATGATACCACAGCAGCAAGGACAGCAGTTGCAGATGTAGTAGATGTTCTCCTGCTGGTTGTAGACCGAATGCACCAGCCCCGCTTCTTCTGCCTCGCGTAGGATGCGCAGCGCTTCCTCCTTGGTGATGGACTGCACATGCGGCATGTTGGCAAAAGCCCCTTCGACCGGCGCAAAGTTGATGCAATTCATGCGCGGATAGTCGCAGGGCTCGCCAAGCAACGCCTTCTGCTTGCGGCAAATGCATTCGCGCACGCCGAAGGACTCGGCATTGTCCAACAGCGCCGAAACGCTTTCGTAGGGCAGCACGTCAATCTCCGCTGCCACGCTCTGCTCCACCGGGATGATGCGCTGGAACGCTGGGCCAGGCACGAGCAGTCCCTCGCCACGCGTCTCCTGTACCATAGCTTCGAAGAGCTCCGCCATCTCCTTGTCCATGTAGGGTAGCGACTCTTCATAGGAGCCCACCACAAAGGGCAGCAGGGCGAAGGCCAGGCCCTTCTGCCCCCGCCCAGCACTGACCAAGCCCTTGCGTGCCATCCCCTTCAAAGTCTGGTAAGCCTGTTGCTCGTCCATGCCGGCACGTGCGGCAATGTCCGCCACCTCTTCGCGCTGCAAGCGCATCACCGCCGCCAGAGCCGCTTCCTCTGGCGTGAACATCTTCGCTAACAACTTGAGCTCCACGCCGCTTTTCGTGCGCGGAAAACCGCTTGGCGTCTGGCTCAAGCGCTCCGCCAGCCGCTCGTATACGGATACTGTATCAGTCATATCGTTAGCCTTTTTCCTTTTTTATCACAAAAGCAAACTTTTCCAATTTTTATTTCTTCGTGTCTTTGTGTCTTCGTGGTTAGTCCCTCTTTTACCAAGACATGAAGATCCCAAGATCAATAACCTCTGCCCTTTGTGGTTAACCCTCTCCCCAAAAAGAAAAGGCCCGTCCACCCGTACCGGTAGACGGGCCTTGATTCTTTACCTAGGCAGGACGAACCTGTGGTACACGGTGGGTATAAAGTAACGGTGCATGTGCTGGATGCGCCCCTCGACCTCGTAGTCAATGGGCCCAACGGTCGCATTGTACCACTGGATGTACTCGTTCAACCCTTGCTGCATGTCGTAGTACGTATCCCAGCGGTTCGTGCCCTCTCTAAAGGTGACGAACCCATCCCCGCCAGGCGCCAGGAAGTTGTTTGTCACCACGCGGTAGGTCTTGCTCTCATCCAGCGGCTCACCGTTCACCTTGATGTCAAAGGCACCCCAGCTCTTGGGCGTGTTGCAACGGCAATCGTTGTACCACTTGAAGGTGATGCCTGAGCACTGCAGCATGCCCTTGTACAAGGACGCCGACTGATTGAGCAAGGCCTGGATCTGCGCCCCGGTCAGGTCCATCAGATAGAGCGTGTTGGCAAAGGGCAGCACGCTGAAGGTATCACCCCAGGTGATGGTATATGGCAGCGTCGCGCCAGCCGGGATGACGAGGTCCGCACGCAGCCCACCAGCATTGGTGAAGGCAATGTCCACCGAGCCGTTGACTTCGTCGTCATCATACGCATCCGCCTTCCAACGCATGCTGTCCGCCACCAGGTCGCCAATGTTGGACTCGTTGTTGTAGTCACGCACCAGGCTGACGTTGGTGTAGCCCACCGGCTGCTGCAGGATGGGCTGTACTACGCTCGCCCAGTACGCCACGCGGTCCGCTACCGCCGGATCGGGCGTCACGGTGGCGGTAGTGATGAGGATCAACTGGTAGCTGTCCACCGTCAGCTTCTTGGTCGCGGGGTCAACCGTGGCATTCACCCGCCCCAGAGCACGCCCTGCATACCAGGCAGAGACGATGGCTGTGTCGCCTACCATGATCGGTGTGTCCAGGCGCTCGTGCTGATGTCCGCCGATCATTAGGTCCACCGGCTTGCCGGCATCAATCAGCTCCTGGGCAATGGTGCGCAGCCCCTTGTACGGCCCGCTGTCTGCTGAGCCAATGTGCGCCAGCACCACCATGGCATCGCACTGGGACTTGAGTTCATCGTAGTAGTGCAGCACGGCCTCCGTCGGGTCTTTGAACACCAGCCCCTCCGTCGTGCCCTTCAGCGTCACTACTGGCGTCTCGTCCGTGGTCAAGCCCAGCACGCCCAGCACGACCTGATCCCCAGCGCTGCCCAAGGTCAGGGTGATATAGGGCTTGGTCCAAGTGGGGTGCTCCCACTCTGTGCCGGAAATGACGATGTTGGCACTGACCCAGGGGAAGTTCGATTGGTTAGTGCGGCTGATGAGCACTGTCTGGCCCTTGTCGAACTCGTGGTTACCGTAAGCAGCAACATCGTAGCCGATCATGTTGTAGATGTCAATGGTGCTCTCGCCGAGGAGCAACTGCGAGATAGGCGCGCCGCCGAGGTAGACATCGCCCGCATCTAAGAGGGCAACATTGTCCACACCGACCTCAACACGGATCTCGTTGACCTTGCCTGCGATGTACGCGGAGCCGCCGCGCCCACTGGAGTCAGGTTGCAGATTGCCGTGGAAGTCGTTGGTGTGCAGGATGGTCACGGACGGCAGGAAGCGAATGCGTCCTTCCACCTGCGGCGAGATGGGCGTGTGCTCCTTGATGTAGTCAATGACCACATCGCGCACATAGTACTGCGTGTCAGCGATAATCTGATCCAGCGGCCAGATGGAGACACCCGCATCGCTGTACGAGCAGGCACCTGCTGCCAGGTAGTTCACGGTGGAGACGTTGTAGTAGGTATCAGCATCACTGAAATCCACTGGCACACCGTTGATCGTCAGCGATACGACATTGTCTTCCGCCTCAGGCACATTGGGATTGTAGACGATCTGCCCGCCTGCGGAGATGTCCAGGAAGCAGGTCGTGTAGCGCGCCTGACCACGACGCCACAGGTCATAGTTGTAGAAGCTGCGCTCCAGCACCCTCTTGAGCTGTGGGCCGTTCATGCGCATGACCACCAGCGAGTTCTCGTAGGGCATGAGCGTGAACATGTCCTGCACGCGCAGCGTCCCAGCCGGCACGTACTGGTTGGTCATAGCACCTGACAGGTGAAAGTCCACATCAATGCCCGCCCGTTCCAGAGCCCACTTGGAGGCATCCACCTGCAAATTCGAGCCAGCTGTTTCCTCAAAGAGCGCGGTGCGCGTATCCAAGTCCACTGTGCTCTCGCCGATTACCTGGCTGGTATAGGCATTCAACTCTGTCATGTACGGTGCCAGCAGCGCTTCGATCTCAGGATCTGGCGGCAGCAAGCCCGCCGGCAGCAAGCGACCCTCGCGCAGCACCACCTGATAGCCATCGGTCTCATTGCCAACAAAGCCCACATTGACCTTGCCCAAGTAGTAGGCATGTCGCTCAGCCTGGGCAATCAAAGTGCCTTCCGTGTTGGTGATGGAGGTGCGCATCACGGCCGGGTCGAGCTTAGTATGGCTGTGGCCACCAATGATGACGTCAATACCCGGCACGTTGTCTGCCAGGAAGACATCCGTGTCCTCGGGACGCGAGCCTTCGTATGGTGAATAGCCCAGGTGGGTCAAGCCAACGAGCAAGTCGGGGTTCTCATCAGCAATAATCTGCGGCACCAGAGCGCTGGCTGCCTCATAGCCACCCACGAAGGTCAGCCCGACGATATTGCTGGGTAGTTCGTAGCTGGGCACCCGCGGGTTGGTCAGGCCGAAGATGGCTACCTTCATGCCTTCGACCGTTGTCGTGATATAGTCGCGCACGTTCTCCTCGATGAAGCCGTAGCGCCCGTCATCTGAGACGTTCGCCGCAACAAAGGGGAATTGCGCCTGGCCCAATGCCTTGGCAAAGGTTTCCCGCCCGAAGTTGAACTCATGGTTGCCTATGGTCGAGGCATTGTAGCCCATGGCGTTCATCACCGCCATCATCGGGTTGGCGAGCGTGGTCTCGCCGCCAGGTACGGGCCCAGGGGCATTGCGGAAGTAGAAGGCAAAAGCATTGCCTTGGATGGTGTCGCTAGCGGTCAGCAGCAGAGCATTGGGGTTCTTTGCCCGCTCATGCTTGACCAGCGAGGAAATGTAGGTCAAGCCAATGGGATTGCCGCGGTAGGTGTCGGTATAGGCACGGCCATGCTCATCGTTGGTGTGCAAGATGGTAACCACCTTGTCCAGCTTCTGGATGCGCCCCTCGACCTCGTAGTCAATGGGGCCAACGGTCGCATTGTACCACTGGATGTACTCGTTCAACCCTTGCTGCATGTCGTAGTACGTATCCCAGCGGTTCGTGCCCTCTCTAAAGGTGACGAACCCATCCCCACCAGGAGCCAGGAAGTTGTTGGTCACCACGCGGTAGGTTTTCTTATAGTCCAGTGGCTCGCCGTCCACCATCACGCCATAAGCACCCCAAGCCGTGGGCGACACGCCACCTACATCGTTGTACCAATACCAGGTGATGCCCGAGGACTGCAAGATACCCTTGTACAGTGTGGCGGCCTGATCGAGCAAGGCTTGGATCTGCCAGCCAGTCAGGTCCATCAGGTAAAGCGTGTTGGCAAAGGGCAGCACGCTGTAGGTATCACCCCAGGTGATGGTATATGGCAGCGTCGCGCCAGCCGGGATGACGAGGTCCGCACGCAGCCCACCAGCATTGGTGAAGGCAATGTCCACCGAACCGTTGACTTCGCCATCGTCGTACTCATCCGCCTTCCAGCGCATGCTGTCCGCCACCAGGTCGCCGATGTTGGACTCGTTGTTGTAATTACGCACCAGGCTGACGTTAGTGTAGCCCACCGGCTGCTGCAGGATGGGCTGTACTACGCTCGCCCAGTACGCCACGCGGTCCGCTACCGCCGGATCGGGCGTCACGGTGGCGGTAGTGATGAGGATCAACTGGTAGCTGTCCACCGTCAGCTTCTTGGTCGCGGGGTCAACCGTGGCATTCACCCGCCCCAGAGCACGCCCCGCGTACCAGGCAGAGACGATGGCTGTGTCGCCTACCATGATCGGCGTGTCCAGGCGCTCGTGCTGATGTCCGCCGATCATTAGGTCCACCGGCTTGCCGGCATCAATCAGCTCCTGGGCAATGGTGCGCAGCCCCTTGTACGGCCCGCTGTCTGCTGAGCCAATGTGCGCCAGCACCACCATGGCATCGCACTGGGACTTGAGTTCATCGTAGTAGTGCAGCACAGCCTCCGTCGGGTCTTTGAACACCAGCCCCTCCGTCGTGCCCTTCAGCGTCACTACTGGCGTCTCGTCCGTGGTCAAGCCAAGCACGCCCAGCACGACCTGATCCCCAGCGCTGCCCAAGGTCAGGGTGATATAGGGCTTGGTCCAAGTGGGGTGCTCCCACTCTGTGCCGGAGATGACGATGTTGGCACTGACCCAGGGGAAGTTCGATTGGTTAGTGCGGCTGATGAGCACTGTCTGGCCCTTGTCGAACTCGTGGTTACCGTAAGCAGCAACATCGTAGCCGATCATGTTGTAGATGTCAATGGTGCTCTCGCCGAGGAGCAACTGCGAGATAGGCGCGCCGCCGAGGTAGACATCGCCCGCATCCAAGAGGGCAACATTGTCCACACCGACCTCAACACGGATCTCGTTGACCTTGCCGGCGATGTACGCGGAGCCGCCGCGCCCACTGGAGTCAGGTTGCAGATTGCCGTGGAAGTCGTTGGTGTGCAGGATGGTAATCTGCTTCGTGGTTCTGGCTTCGCCATGAACGGTCAAACCAAGGGCAAAAGCCAACAGCAGAGTGACGCAAACAAGCAATGCGCCAAGTACTTTCTTATTGGAGTTTGACACTTTCTTCCTCCTTTGGAATTCTATCTCTTATGCATCTGACTTACAGCTCAAAACCGCCTACAAGCTGTGGTTATTGAGATCCTGTCATCACCTCCTTCCAAAGGAACTATTGCGCTTTCGCCAAGGCATATCTTGGCCGAAAGCGAAAGCCAATGTGGACTACAATCTCTGGCGCGAGAAGAGCCAGTCTTCTCTCAGCCAGAAGGGGTTTTATCGTGTATTATTATAGCAAAAATAAGCAAAATTGGCAAATCGGTAGGAGGTGCACTGCCATTGCACCACTATATATTGTGCTTGTACTAGACCTGACGGGTCTCCCCAGACCCGTCAGGTCTATGCTATTCAAACTGGCTGTTGTACATCTCGGCATAAGCGCCGCCGCGCGCTAGCAACTCCTCGTGCGTGCCTTGCTCCACGATATTGCCGTCGCGGATCATCAGGATGAGGTCGGCGTTGCGGATGGTGGAGAGCCGATGCGCGATGACAAAACTGGTGCGTCCGCGCATCAGGTTATCCATCGCTTCCTGGATGAGCAGCTCGGTGTGCGTGTCCACGGAACTGGTCGCCTCGTCCAGGATGAGCATGGGCGGGTTGGCCAGAATGGCACGGGCGATGGTCAGCAACTGCTTCTGTCCCTGCGAGATGTTGGTGACCTCCTCGTTGATCACCATGTGGTAGCCTTCGGGCAGGGTGCGGATGTAGCGGTCTATGTGCGCCACCCGCGCTGCGGCGATGACCTCCTCTTCGCTGGCATCCCCGCGCCCATAGCGGATGTTGTCCAGCACCGTGCCATTGAACAGCCAGGTGTCCTGCAGCACCATGCCAAAGAGACGCCGCAGGTCGGCGCGCCGAAATTGGCGGATGTCGTGCCCATCCACCAGGATGGCACCATCATCCACATCGTAGAAGCGCATGAGCAGCTTGACCAGCGTCGTCTTGCCTGCGCCGGTCGGTCCCACGATGGCCACTTTCTGTCCCGGTTTGATGGCTGCGGAGAAGCCTTTGATGACCGGCTTGCCCGGCAGATAACTGAAGCGGACATTGCGGAATTCCACCTGCCCTTCCACTTTCTCCAGTTGCACCGGCTGCTCCACAACCTCGGGTGGTTCCTCCGCTTCGGCCAGGAACTCGAACACGCGCTCCGCTGCTGCCGCCATCTGCTGTAGGACATTGAAGATGTTCGCCAATTGGGTGATGGGCTGGGTGAACATGCGCACGTACTGGATAAAGGCCTGGATGTCGCCGATGGCGATGAGCCCGCGAATGGTCAGGTAACTGCCCATGACCACCACGGCGACAAAGCCCAGGTTGCTGATGAAGTGCATCACTGGCATCATGATGCCGGAGAGGAACAGCGCCTTCCAGGCCACGCTGTAGAGGGCATCGTTGTAGCGGTCGAACTGGCGAATGCTTTTTTCCTCACCGTTGAAAACCTTGACGATGACATGCCCGCCGAACATCTCCTCCACATGCCCATTCACATGCCCGAGATATTCCTGCTGCTGAACGAACAGTTTCTGGGATCTGCGGATGATGCTCGTGGTCAGACCCGTGGCCAGCGGCAGGATGAGCAAGGCGATCAGCGTCATCTGCCAACTGATGCTCAGCATCATGGCGAGCATGCCCACGACTGTGACCACCGACGTGATCATCTGCGTTAAGCTCTGGTTGAGCGTCTGGTTGACCGTGTCCACATCGTTGGTCAGGCGCGAGAGGACCTCGCCATGCGTCGTGCCGTCAAAGTAGCGGAAGGGCATGCGGTGGATCTTGGTCATGATGTCCCCGCGCAACTGATACGTAATCCGCATGGTCACATCGGTCATCAGCCAGCCCTGCACATAGCTCAGCATTGCCGAGAGCAGGTACAGTCCCAAGACGGTGAGCAAAATGCGCCCAATGGCGGCAAAGTCAATTCCACCCGTGCCGCTGATTTGAGCGATCAGCCCCTCGAACAGTTTGGTGGTCGCCGAACCGAGCACCTTCGGCCCGAAGATGGAAAAGATGGTGGAAGCAGCAGCCAGCAGGATGACCACCACAATGCTGATCCGATGTGGGCCAAGGTAAGCGATCAACTTGCGCAACGTGCCGCGAAAGTCGCGTGCCTTTTCGACCGGCCTCATGGAGATGGGCGGGCCAGGTCTGCCCCTTGGCCCCCGTCCACCAAACGGGCCAGCTCTGCCGAATGGGCCTGGGGTGCCAATCGGACTGGGTCTGCTCTGCGTATCAGGGCGAGGTGCGGAAGAGTTTCGCGGTGGGCGATCGGTTGTGCTCATGCCAACACCTCCTGCAGTTTCAACTGCGATTGCGCGATCTCGTGGTAGATGGGACAGCGCTCGAGCAGTTCTTCGTGGGTGCCCTGTCCAATCACCTCCCCCTCGTCCAACACGAGGATCCAATCGGCATCTTTGATCGTCGCCACTCTTTGCGAGACGATGATGACCGTGCTGTCGCCCACGAATTGCCTGAGCGCGCGGCGCAGACGGACGTCGGTCTTGAAATCAAGCGACGAGAAACTATCATCGAAGATGTAGATGGGCGGATGCTTGACCAGAGCACGGGCAATGCTCAGGCGCTGCTTCTGCCCCCCGGAAAAGTTCGCCCCGCCTTGCGCAACATCCGCAGCCAGCCCCTCCGGTTGCGAGAGGACGAAATCCTCAGCCTGGGCAATCTCCAACGCCAGGCGCATCACCTCCTCATTGGCGTCCTCGTTGGCATAGCGTAGGTTGCTCTCGACGGTGCCGCTGAACAAGTTGCTCTGCTGGGGGACGTAGCCAATTTTGTCCCGCAGTTCGCTCAGGCGCACGCGGCGGATGTCCACTCCGCCGACGTAAATTGCCCCCTCGGTGACATCGTAGAAGCGCGGGATGAGGTTGATCAGCGTGGACTTGCCCGAACCGGTCGTGCCGATGATGCCCACGGTCTGCCCGGCAGGGATGGTGAAGGTGATGTCGCGGAGCACGCATTCCTCGGCATCGGGATAGCGGAACGAAACATGGCGGAACTCGATCGTGCCCTCGAATGGTTCCGGGAAAGGTGTGGGCTCTACGGGGTCGCAGATGCTGACCTCGGTCTCCAGCACCTCGGCGATGCGGTTCGCTGCGACATCGGCGCGGGGCAGCATGATGAAGAGCATGGAGAGCATCGTGAAGGAAAAGAAGACTTGCATGGCATACTGCAAAAAGGCCATCATGTCCCCCACTTGCATCCTTGCCTGGGCGACTTGATGCGCACCGACCCAGATGATGAGGATGGAGACGCCGTTCATCAACAGCATCATCAGCGGCATCATGATGACAAGGACGCGGTTGACAAAGAGGCTGATGCGCATCAGATCGCGGTTGGCTTGGTCGAAGCGTTTGTTCTCGTGCTTTTGGCGGTTGAAGGCGCGCACCACCATCATGCCCGAGAGGTTCTCACGCGCAATGCGGTTCAGCGCATCCACCAGGGACTGGATGATGCGGAACTTGGGCACGGCGATGCGGAAGGCGGTCGCAATCAGACTGATCAGGAGCAGCACAGCAAGGGCAATGATCCACCACATCGAGGGGCTTTTGTTCAGGGCATGGATGATGCCCCCGATGCCCATGATGGGAGCAAAGAATACCATGCGGATCATCATCATAGTCACCATCTGAATCTGGGTGATGTCGTTGGTCGAGCGCGTGATGAGCGAGGCGGTGGAAAAACGCTCCAGTTCGACGCTGGAAAAGCGCATGACTTGCGCGAAGAAAAAGTGCCGCAGGTTGCGCGCCAGTCCCGCTGCGGTGCGCGTCGAGAGGAAACCAACGATGATGGCCGCGGTGATGGAGATCAGAGAGATGAGCAGCATCTGCCCACCCACGCGCAGGATGTAGGCGTTCTGAATGCGCAGTGGATCCACGCCGAGGGCTTCGTATTCGCTGCGCACAGCACGCGCTGCTGCTTGCAACAGCGCTTTCTCGCCGCCCAGCGCCGCGAAGCGCCGCTCCACCGCGGTATTGATCTGGGTGCGCTGATCAGCGGACAGCCGACCCAGGAGGGCGAAGAGGTCCATCCCCGGCGGAAGTTTGGAGAGGTCGAAGACTTCCAGCCCCGGCATCAGGGCGCTGGCCTGTTCGGGATGCGCTTTTATCTGCTCGATGCCAAAGACGATGAGCAGCGCCCGCCCCATCACGGGGTTGAGGCGCTTCACCGTTGCGGCATCGGCGTCCTGTAGGACATAGATAGGCTCTTGCGCTAGCGTGGGATACTTCTCGAGATACGCTTCGTAATCGGGAGCGGATTGCGTCACCAGACGATAGTGGGCAAGCACCTCTGCTTTCTCGTCCGCGGTGAGGAAGAGCGCCAAGCGTTCCATCGTGCTCTGGCGCAAAGCCTCCGGCACGGCGTGCTCTACACCGCCCTGCTGGATGCCCACGTTGACGATGCGCGACATATAGTCGGGCAGGGCCAGGTCAGCGTTGGCCTGGATGAAAAGCAGCACAATAGCAAGCAAAATCCACCAAGTGAATGGCTTTAGGTATTTGAGCAAGCGCAGCATCGAAACTCCTTTGGCATTTGGGAAAACCACAAAAAGCGGCCAAAAGTCGGCCGGGCCGCGCAATCATGCGCGGACAACAGGCAGCCCCGGTCACAACTGGCCTACGCGGTTCATCCCGATCTGTGGCAATTATTTAGCGTTGCTAATGATACCACAGGGGCGCGTTTTTGTCAATTGTGGGGTGCGCTCGGGGTGGGCAGCAGCCCGTGCCAGGAGCCGCCTTTCCGCTCGGCGTGGACAACAGTCCGCCTTAGAGCAGTGAGATAAGTTCGTAGTGCGCACTTCAGTGCGCATGAGCAGTCCGCCTTAGAGCAGTGAGATAAGTTCGTAGTGCGCATGAGCGCTGAAGCGCTCACTACGAACTCACGCCAGGGGACGGCGGACTCTTGTCCGCCTGGAGCAAGGACCTCACCCCTCGTCCCCTCTCCTGCTACAGGAGAGGAGGTAGCGTGTAGTGCAGGGAGGCTTTTCTAACCACCTTTCCTGTTGGGTTCGTAGTGCGCGCTTCAGCGCGCTAGCGTGGCCGGGGAATGAATTCCCCGGCTGAATGTGAGAAGCCCCTTCAGGGGCTTGTCATTTTTAGCCAGGGATTTCAATCCCTGGCGCGGACTGTTGTCCGCCTGGAGCAATGTGATGATGGCCATCAACGAATAGGGTGAAATCGCCCGCGGCGCTGAAGGCCGTTTACGGCTGCGGCTGCCATGCGATGGGGGCAATGGCGACCTCGCCGGAGGTGAGGGTGGCAACCCAGGGCCAGCCGGCTGTGGTGATGTACCACTGATCGCGCTGAGCATGGTAGATCCACTCCGGGGCATGTGCTTCCAGTTGGGTGAGCAAGGTGGGGGAGCGGCCTTTGCCGCGGTAAACGCCGAAATCGTATGGGTTGTCAGAGTGAAAGACCAGCGTCTCGTTGTAGCTGGCTTTATCGGGCCAGATTCTGAACAGCATGAGGATGGCGGGCCAGAAGAAGGAGTCGTTGTTGTAGGTGAGTGAGAGGTAGTAGTGCCCATCGTACTGCAGGACAAAGGGCGATTCCATGGAGGCGAAGGCGGAATTGCGTTCGCTGCCCCAGCTACTCCCCAGGGCGGTGCGGATGTACTGCCAGTGCTCCAAGTCGAAGGATTGATAGAGATCGATCTGGGAGTAGTAAGCCCCGCGTGCCGTGGTGTAGAGCAGCCATTGGTTCTCGGCTACCTGTAACACCATGGCATCGCGGAAGAATTTGTGGTATGGCGTGGACATGGTGATGCGGTGATCCTCCCACCCGATGCCATCGAGAGAGGTCATCTGGTGCAGCTTGTGCGGCGACCAGAACATGTGATACTTGCCCTGGGCATAGAGGACGTGCGGCGCCCACGCCAGTTCGCCAAAATCGGCAATGGGGGTCTGCTCCTGCATGCCGTCCAAGGGCGGGAAATCCTTGCTCACCGCGACGGCAAAGTACTTTTCCTGGTTATAGTCGCCATCGGTGAGGGAGGTGATGCCCACCAACCGCCAGTTGCCCTGCGCGTCCTGGAACACCGTGTGGTCATTGATGTAATATCCATACTGCGCGGGCTTGAAGAGCGATTGCCATTCCCCGGCGATGCGCGGCACGAACAATGGGGGACTGTCCTGTGTTGGCCACGCCTGCGCCTCGTCGAGCAGCGTGGCTTCTCCGCCCCGCTTGGGCACACGCCAGACACGGAAGGAGCCGCCCTCCCCACGCCATAGGAAGGAACCGAACTGCGCCTGCCCGACTGTCTGCCAGCCCGCGGCAGCCCGCCGCTCGATGCGGTAGGTCTCCGCTTCAGGGTTGGCGATCCAGCCCAGGTGCACCCATCCAGGGCCAGTGTTGACCTGCACGCCGTAGTGTGCTTGCTCTTCTGCCACCTCCGTGCGTGGGATGGAGCCATAGAAATCACTGGCGAGGGGCGCCTCAACGTAGATTCGCACGACTGCCTCCAGCAGCAGCCAGAGGACCAAGACGCTCAAGAGCACCTTGCCTAGCTTCAATAGCCAGTTTCTCATTGCTTTCCACTCCTCGATTTGTCACCGAAAATGCAGACCGGCGTGATTTTCCCGCTCTGCTTTATGCCCGTTACTACTATCGTTGCTACGACGGGCCTTTTTTCAACATGGCAATCATTTCCTCAACGCCGTCAGGCGGATGGGGCGCGGTGCGCAGCAAGTCGTATAACGCGAAATCAATCACATCTGCCGGCAGCCACTGGCGCAAGGCTTGCGTGAGAGTGGAGAGAGCCTCCTGTTTTTGCCCCAAGCAGAGCAGAGCGATGGCTTTGTTTTCGAGCAAGCCCGCTACAGACTGCAAATGCTCCTGCCAGGCTTTGTCCCACTGTGCCAGGGCCTGCTGGAAATATCCCTCGCTATAGGGAATAAGGCGGTCTGATAAGGGGCCGTATTCGTCGCCAGGCAGGATGACACGGGCTACGTCGCTGTTCGGGGGAATCTCGTCGAAGGGGAAGATTTCTTCGCGTATCTGATGCGCACGCCATCGCCTCCAAAGCCAACGAAAGGAAGCGATGATCGAGCCCACCACCACGACAAGGATGCCCGGGCCAAGGAGCAAGTTCAGGGCATCTCGGTGCTCTTGGATCCATTTCAGAAAATATCGCTCATGCTCCCCAACTCCCCTGCCATGCGAGGACGCTAGCGCATTGTCTTGCGCATGCTGGCTTGTGCTTGACAATAGTATAAGAGCAAAGCGATCAAGTGTCAAAATGTGTCAGCGCTGCAAACGCCGAGAGTAGGGACAGGTCTTGCTATTCGCCTCCGTCTCAACCACTGCAAAGGGCAAAGAGATCTATCTGTGAAACTATGCTTCAGCAGTCCAAACGGTCAGGGTTAATTGACTAGCACAGCGTCTTGTGCTATATTGGCGCAGTTTCAGTTGCTTGTCGGGTGGCTGTCAGGAAAATTTGCGCCTTTTCGAGTACAATGAAAATGAAAGATCGCGACATGCCAGGCATCGCTTCGTCCAGGCTGTAGCGAAGAATGCATAAAGGAGGTGTTCCATGTTTTGGGTCATGCTGTTTTTGGCTGTGGTGCTGTTTGTGTTCTTTTACCTGCTCTCGGGCATCCGCATGTTGTACCAGTACCAACGTGGGGTGGTCTTTACTCTTGGCAAGTACAGTGGTACCCGCAATCCCGGTTTGACCTGGATTGCGCCCATCTTCCAGAACATGCGCGTAGTGGACATGCGCATCAAGACCGCGGACATCCCCAAGCAGGAGGTCATCACTCGCGATAACATCACCATCCTCGCCAACACGGTGGTCTATTTCCGCGTGGAGAGGCCGGAAGATGCCATCATCAAGATCGAGGATTACGGCTATGCTGTGCGCCAGTACACGCAGACTGCCCTGCGCGATGTCGTGGGCAACAGCGAGTTGGACTTTGTCCTGAGCGAGCGCGAGAAGATTGCCGAGAGCATCCGCAAGATCGTGGACGCCGAGACTTCTGGGTGGGGCATTGACATCGAATCCATCAAGATCCAGGAGATCGAGCTGCCTGCCGAGATGAAACGCGCCATGGCGAAGCAGGCCGAGGCGGAGCGCGAGCGCCGCGCGGTGATCATTGCTTCGCAAGGCGAGCTGTCCGCTGCCGAGAACCTGATGAAAGCGGCTGAGATGCTCGCCAAGAGCCCCGGTGCCCTACACCTGCGCACCTTGCAGACCATCCGCGACATCGCTGCCGACCCGTCGGAGAAAATCATCATCTTCATGCCCAGCAACTTGGAGGAGACCGTCGCCAAGCTCGTGCAGAAGGGGTAAAGGGCCATGCTGCGCCGTATCATCCGCAAGCAACTGGAAGCTGCCCTGGAACAACAGCGCGCCCAGGGCCGTGTGGACCCCCGATTGGAAACCCTTCTTGGCGAAGGATGGCCAGAGGCGAAAGAAGTGGCAGAACAGTTCATGGCGCTGCCCAGCCGAAGCAGGCTCAGCAGCGACTTTCGCTACCTGCAACTGGCGTTCAACGAGGATTGGGCACAAGCGCGTCGCCTTCTTCCGGCTATCCCAATGAGCGAGCGCGTCCTGATCGAGGCAGGCACGCCATATATCAAACGCGAGGGCTTGAAAGGGATCCAGGCGATCCGTAGCTACTGGCCAGGACATATCGTGGCTGATTTGAAAGCGTCAGACGGTGGTGCCGAGGAGGCAGAGATGGTCTATGCCGCGGGCGCCACTGCCGCCACGGTGCTGGGCAGCTCGCCGATCGAGACGTTGGACCGCTTCATCGCTGCCTGTGAGCGGCTGGGCATGGAGTCCATGATTGATATGCTGGGCGTGAGCGACCCGCTGCGCGTGGTAACGCAGTTGAGAAAGCCGCCCAGGGTTGTTGTCCTGCACCGTGGTCGGGATGAGGAGGGCACACGTGGCAAGGTAATCCAGTACCGGCATGTCAACCGTCTGCGCAGCAAATTCGACGTGCTCATCTCTGCTGCGGGCGGTGTGGATTTGCGCGAGGCGCGCAGCGCCATCTTCAACGGCGCCAACATCGTGGTGGTCAATATCGTCTCGCCAGGCAAGCCCTGGGAAGGCATCCGCGCTGATGCGGACGTGGGCGGGCTGGCGCGCGAGTTCCTGGAGACTATCGAATAAGAGGACATAGCCGGGGAATGAATTCCCCGGCTGAAGTGAGAAGCCCCTGAAAGGAGTTTTTCGCTTTTAGCCAGGGGTTTCAATCCCTGGCATCTGCTTGGCGTGGACAATAGTCCACGCCAAGAATGCAGGCGGACTGTTGTCCGCCTGGGACAGGAATGCCATCAACGAATGGCTGCGCCAAAACGAATGAACGAATCTCTGCCTATTCGTTCCCCTATTCGCTGATGGCCATCTCCCAGGGGGAGAGGCAGTCCGAGCGCTGAAGCGCTCACTACAAGCATAGCCATAATGATTCGTTTCCCATTTGCCATCTCTAGCCCTTGGCGCTAAAATTGGCCATCTCATGCAAGGAGAACAATGCGTGCCCATCTCTTATCCAGAAGCGCTGAGCTATTTATACAGCCTCACCAACTATGAGATCAAGTCAACCTATGCCTACGCGCCGCAGTTCTTTGACTTGCGACGTGTCGAGCGCCTGCTCGAGGCGCTGGACAATCCGCACCACAAGTTCCAGAGCGTGCACATTGCCGGCACCAAAGGCAAAGGCTCCACTTGCGCTATGCTTGCCTCCATTCTCAAGATGGCCGGCTACCGCACCGGACTGTACATCTCGCCGCACTTGCACTCTTTCCGTGAACGCATCCAGGTGAACAACGACTATATCCCCGAGGCCGACTTTGCGGCCCTTGTGGGTCAAATTCGCCCTATCGCGGAGCGGGATAAGGAGTTGACTACCTTCGAGGTCGCCACGGCGCTTGCTTTTGCCTACTTCGCGCAAGTCGGGGTGGACATTGCCGTCGTAGAGGTGGGCCTGGGTGGGAGGCTGGATGCTACCAATGTCATCCTGCCGCTCGTTTCCATTATCAGCACGATTGGCCATGACCATATGCACATCCTTGGCAAGACGCTGCGCAAGATCGCTACCGAGAAGGCGGGTATCATCAAAGAGGGTGTGCCCGTCGTATCTGCGCCGCAGGAGCCGGCAGCGATGGCGGTGATCGAGCGCGTCGCCAGCGAGAAACATGCCCCGCTCCATGCCGTCGGCAAGGACTGGCAATGGCGCAACACCGAATACAGTTTGGAGGGGCAGGAATTCACCGCCACACATCGTGGGCAGAACCCTCTCCCCAACAATGGGCTTTACAAGGAGCTTTATATTCCGCTCCTGGGCAAGCACCAACTGCGCAACGCCACTGTCGTCCTGCAGACCGTCGAAGTGCTGCGTTCCTTAGGGTGGCAGGTCAGCAATACGGCGTTGCGTCAAGGGCTGCGCGATGTGGTCTGGCCAGCACGTTTCGAAATCATGGGGCGCTCCCCCTACTTTATCGTGGACGGAGCGCACAATGTGGATTCGGCGCGTTGCCTTGCCGAAACTCTGCAGCAATACTTCCCGAACCGAAAGCCATGGTTTGTCCTCGCCATCCTCAGTGACAAAGACATCCCAGCTATCCTGCACCAGTTGCTGCCGCATGCCCGCGGTGCGACCTTCACTCGTTCGCACCATCCACGCGCAGCAGACCCAGAGCAATTAGAGACGGAAGCAGTCCGCTATGGCATTCCCACCCAAGTGATCGCTGATGTAGGTGAAGCCACGCGTGTGGCATTGGGACAGGCAGACACGGACGGGTTGGTGGTAGCGGCAGGCTCCTTCAGCACAGCGGGCGAAGCCCGCGAGGCCTGGCTGCGTCTGCACAATATGCCGCTGCCACCGCTAGACCCCAAAGTCTAAACCGCCTCCCTCCGTCATTGTGAGCCACTGCAGGCGGCAAGGTTTGCTCCGCACAGTCCGCGCAAGGGGCTGGGCTGGCCCTCACCCCCAACCCCTCTCCCAGAGGGCGAGGGGGGTGATGGAGATCCTTCGCTGCCCCTTCGCTCTGCTCGAGGCAAGGCTCAGGATGACACCGTTCTCAGCACGCTCTGTGGTGCAAAAATCAACGACCTTCCCCACCTACCCCGCTTGCTGCCTGCGCCTTGGCGCGCAGTTCCTTCACTAGGCAGGCCAATTGTGCCGCGCTCTCGCAGCTCAGATGGATAGGCTGGCGACCCTTCTTCGTCTCGTAGAGCAGGCGCACCGCAGGCCGACAGCGCAAGCCAAAGCACAGCTCACCAACCTGGATTTCGACGACGTGGCGCGGTTCTAGAAAGATGTACCACCAGCCGCGCTCATCAGTGGGCACGCCCACGCCAAGGATATTGAAAGCGCGCACCTTGGCTGCCAGGATATGCTCCGCCAGTTGCGTCGTCCAGAATACTACCGGCACCTCCACCAGGTAGCGGCTCATATTGCTCACCTCAAAGACGCCGCTGCCATGCAGAAAGAGCTTTTCTTCGGCGGCAAGGTCTGGTGTGGCATCTGTCCAAGCGACAGGGCGCACCCGGAAAACTACGTACCGCCTTCTATCCGCCCAGAAAAGCAGGAAAGCCAGGAGAAAGCACAGCACAATCAGGCCGGCATCGCTCCAGGCAAATCCGCGCTCCCAGCCGCGCCAGGCGACTGAAGCAGCCGCGAACAAGCACAGCAAGATCGCCCCGATGCGCAGGCACAAGAAACCCACCTTGCTGCGCTGCAAGGCATAGGCAATGGCGTAGATGAGGCCTAGAAAGCGATTATACATGGTTGATCAGGAGGGAGTGAAGGGATTGCGTGTTACATGCTTCGTATTCCGTGTCCCGATTCGTGTGCGCCCTTGCTACCCACAGGATGCGCCTGGTCTCCTCATCCGGCGGGTCGAAGCTGAAGCATTCGTAGGCAGCTTCTACGCGCAAGCCGGCCCTTTCCAATGCCGCCCGGACTTGCATGTTCTCGTAAGCCCTTTCCATGTGTCGTTCCTCGAAGCGCTCGTACAGCCCGTTTTCCTGCCGCACAAAGCCCACCACATCTACGGTGGATAGCCCCATTTCTGGGTCGTAGCTGCTGACCATGACGATGGCCAGGTTCTTGCCCTCGACAAAGAAGGTGTTGTTATCCCACACATGCTCCAGCATCTCCCGGGTGTTCATGTCGCCCATGAACACGCCATTCGGCAGCAGAGCCGCTGCTACGCGCTGGAAGACGAGCTGCAGGTCAGCAAGGGTGAGCATGTAGTTGAGGCTGTCGTAAAGGCAAGAGACCAGCCCCACCGCGTGCGGCAGGACGAATTGGCGCATATCTTGCTGACTGAATGTCACTGACTGCCCTATCTGCGCTGCTTTGCGCCTGGCTTGCTCCAGCATACCCGCGGAGGCATCCACGCCATAGACCTCCCACCCTTGCTGGGCAAAAGCCACCGCCACTGTGCCCGTGCCACAGGCCAGATCGAGCATAGAACGTGCCGGCACAGGATGGCGCTGCAATAGCTCATCCAAGTAGGGGATCATCTTCAAGCTGAAGGCAATTTGCCCGGACTCGTCGTATACCCGTGCATACTGGTCATAAATAGCCATGCACTGATTATAGCAGCAAACAGCAAAAGTGCAACTCAACCTTGACCCATTTCAGCAGAGTGCGGACTGTTGTCCGCGCGGAGCAATACGCCGCGTAGGGGCGAATCTCGTATTCGCCCCCGTATTCTCAGTTGGCGGCGACTTCCAGACCCAGCACCTCTTGCTCCAGCTCGCGTTGGAATTGCTGCACATGGAGTTGGTAGTAGCGCCCCTTAGCACGCAGGAGCTCGGCATGGCTGCCCATCTCGACGATGCGCCCGTGGTCAATGAACAGGATGCGGTTGGCGCGCTTGATGGTAGAAAGGCGATGGGCAATGATAAAGCTGGTGCGGCCCTTCATCAACGCCTCCATGCCTTTCTGGATAGAGGCTTCAGTTAGCGTGTCCACGGAACTGGTCGCCTCATCCATGACAAAGATGTCTGGCTGCGCCAGTACCGCCCGCGCCAGGCTGATGAGTTGCTTCTGCCCCACCGAGAGCAGTTGCCCGCCTTCGCCCACCTCTGTATCGTAGCCCTTCTCCAGCTTCACGATAAAGTCGTGTGCACCTGCGATAAGCGCCGCCTCTTCCACTTCCTCATCTGTAGCTCCTAGGCGGCCGTAGCGGATGTTTTCACGAATGGTGCCGGAGAACAGGTGTGGCGTTTGCAGCACCACGCCAATGCGCGATTGGATAGAGTGTAATGATAACTCCCGATAGTCGCGCCCCGCGATGCGGATTACCCCCTGACATGGCTCGTAGAAGCGGCACAGGAGGTTGACGATGGTGGTCTTACCACCGCCGGTAGGCCCCACCAGGGCGATGGTCTCGCCTTGTTTGACATAAAGATTGAAATCCTCCAGCACGGGCGTTTCTGGATCGTAGTCGAAATAGACGTGCTCGAAGGAAATGTCGCCGCGGATGGTGTCCACTTCCACCGCGCCGGGTCGGTCCGCTACGGTGGGCGCCGTATCCAGCAGGGCAAAGATGCGCTCGCCGGAGGCCAGGGCATGCTGCAGCTCGGCATAAACACGCGCCAGGTCCTGGATGGGCCACATCATAAAGCCAATGTAAGAGAGAAAGGCCTGGATGCCGCCGATGGTGATCCCGCCCCAGCGTATTTGCCAACCGCCGTACCCGATGACGCTGGCCGCGCCCAAGGCGCTGATGATCTGCACGGTGGGCAGGAACAGTGCAGAAAGCCAAGCCGCACGGTAAGAAGAACGGTACATGTCCGAAGAAAGCGCGCCGAACTCGCGCAAATTCTCCTCTTCGCGGCAAAGCGCCTTGACCACGCGCACACCGGTGATATTTTCGTTGTAAGCGGCGGTGATCTTGGAATTGAAGCGCCGCACGCGGCGGTATTCGCGGAGGATCCTCTTCTGGAACTGCGCCGCCACCACCAGCAAGATAGGCAGCATGGTCAGGACAATCAGCGCCAACCGCCAGTTGATAATGTACATGAAAACAGCGGATGTGGCAATATTCAGCAGTCCCCAGGTCACGTCCAACAACCCCCAGGTGACCAGATGCGCCACACGTTCCGAATCCGAGGTCACGCGTGCCATGATCCAGCCCACTGGCCGGCGGTTGAAGTAGTCGAAGGACAGTTCCTGCAGGTGGTCGAACATCGCCTGACGCAGGTCATACTCGATGCGCTGTCCCAAGATGCCTACTAAATAAATGAAAGCGAATACGCCGAGCGCTTGCGCCAGGATCGTCGCGCCATAGATCAACAATGTCTGGACAAAAACGGTCTGATTGCCGCCCAAAATGCCCTGGTCAACAATCTGCTTGCGCAGGTAGGCAAAGACCGAATCCAGCACCGAGACAACGGCGACCGAAACCATGAACCCAACCACCCACTTCCAGTGCGGCTTGGTCTGAGCCAGGATGCGGCACAGCGTCTGCAGGCTGACCTCTGTTTGCTTTTCTTCCTCTTCGTCAAAGTATTCCGACACTGGCTATCTCTTTCTCTAGCTCGACATCCACCCGCGTCTGCAGCTCATAGATGCGCCGGTAGATGCCCTCTTGCTGCAGCAGTTCCTCGTGTGTACCCATCTGCACGATGCGACCCTGGTCAAAGACCAGAATTAGGTCGGCGTTCATCACGCTTTGGATGCGGTGGGCGATGATAAAGGTAGTGCGGCCATGCATGAGGCGCTCCAAAGCCTGGCGAATGAGGTGCTCAGTCTCCACGTCCACCGATGAGGTGGCGTCGTCGAGGATGAGGATGCGCGGATCCTTCAAAAGCGTGCGGGCAATGGCGACGCGTTGTTTCTGCCCGCCAGATAGCATCACCCCGCGCTCGCCAACGAGCGTGTCATAGCCTTTTGGGAACTGCATGATTTCATCGTGAATGGCCGCGGCGCGCGGCCGCCTCTATTTCGTCCTGCGTGACCTTGCGCTGGACGCCGTGGGTCAAGTTCTCGCGGATGGTGCGCGAGAAGAGGAATGGCTCCTGCTCCACGATGCCGATCTGCCGACGCAGGTAGTGGCGTGGGTAGTCCTTCAACTCCACGCCGTCCAGGGTCAGGCTGCCATTGGTGTAATCGTAGAAACGGGGCAATAGGTTCACCAGCGTCGTCCTGCCCGAGCCGGTCGAACCCAGCAGGGCAGTTACCTGCCCTGGTACGCAGCGGAAGGAGATATTGTCCAATGCGCGATAACCTGAAGAGTACTCGAAGCTGACGCGATCGAAGATGATTTCACCGCGCACATTGCCTCGCGGCTGGTATCTGCCTTCCGTCAGCGGCTCGCGCTTCTGCGCGATGATCTCAGCGACGCGTTCGTAAGAAACCAGCCCGCTGGACATCTGCACGATGAGCCGCCCCAGGTTGCGTATGGGCCAGACGACCCAGATGAGCAAGCCAGTGTAAGCCAAATAGGTGCCCACAGTGATGGTGCCATGCATTGCCATCCAGGCGCCTACGGCCACGCCGAACAGGGTCTGTGCGCCACAGATTGTGTCGGAGATGGGCCAGTACAGCGCATGCATGGTCATGAAACACCGCGCGCGACGGAACTTTTCCCAACTATCCTGCTGGAACTTTTGCCGTTCAAAGTCCTGGCGGGCAAAGGCCCTGACTACGCGCACGCCGGTCAGGTTCTCCTGCAAAGTGGTGGAGACGACCGCTTCCTGTTGCTGCATCGCTTCATAGGCTTTGGAGACCCTCCTGAAGAAGAAGACGGACATGGCAACCAGGATGGGCACGGCGACCACGGAGAGCAGCGCCAACCGTACGTTCAGGCGCAACAGTGCCGCAAGGCTGATGAGGAACAGGGAGAGGATGCGCCCCACGCCGATAGCCTGGTCGGCAAAGAAACGGCGCACCGCATCCACATCGGAGGTGCAACGCTCAATCAGTTCGCCGGTGGAGGTGTGGTCGTGATAAGTGAATGACAAGCGTTGGATGTGGTCGAAAAGGTAGTTGCGCAGGCGCAATGTGATGCCCTCGGCGGTGTAGGCAGCCAGCCGGCCGCTGAGAAAAGTGAACCCGCCTTCTAACGCCGCCAGCCCGACAAATGCTAGCACGACCAGCCACAAGTAGCTCAGGTCCTGCGTCAGCACCTGATCCACGAAGTAGCGCAGCAAGAAATGCTCTCCTGCCCTGGAAGTAGCGGCAATAGCCAGGCTGACCGTGGCGGCCAGGTAGGGCAAACGAAAGCCAGTCATCAGCCGCCACAGGCCCTCTAAGCGGTTGGAAGTGACCATGTCCTTCAAATCGTATGCATTTTTCGTCGCAGATGAGCGCGTCATACAAGTCCTAGAGATGGTTGTTTGCGCTGTTCGTGTTTCAACCGAACAAGGACAATGGACCATTTTAGCACAGAAATGGGTTTTTTCCAATTTTGCCGCAAAGCCAGGCGGAGGGGAATAGTTTTTACTACAAAGGCACCAAGACACCAAGTTTTTATCATATCAAAGACGGCGGACTGTTGTCCGCCTGGAGCAAACCCTGCCGCCTGGGGCGGCTTGCAATGGCGATGTGGCGCTTTCTTCCCGTGTCTAGAGCGGCGCAGCAGTAAGCCTCTTGAGTTTGTCCAGTGCATCCGCCCAGGTGATGCGGGATAGGCCCAATTTGCGGCGCAGGAGGTCCTCATCCATGCCCGCTTTGAGGTCGCGCACGGCGCAGGTCCAGCGCAGGATCTCGAAGGAGACGCTCCGCGATGGCAACCCAGCCCGTTTGGTGCACTCGTCCAATACGTATTCCAGGTTGCGTGCCGTGCACTCGAAGAGTTTGGTCTGGGGCTTGTACTGGGAAATGTACTCTCTCAGGACAGCGGGAAACTGAGGTGGCAGGCGCAGTTTGCGCTCCTTGTAGCGCTGGCGGATGCTTTCGTAGCGGATGAAGACGGTGGGCATATTGGGATCGGAGATGTCAATGTCGGTAGGAGCGATGTTCATGCACTCGGACTTTTTGATGCCCGTGCTCAGCAGCAGGATGCACAGAAGATGGGGGCGCGCATCGGGTTTTTGCGCATTGCGGCGCCACTTCTCGGTAGCGGTGAGGAGCTGAGCGATTTCTTTTTCGGATAGCACACGGGGTAGGGGAGTGCTGACGCGCTGGTGGACAAGCGGGGCAGCGGGGTTAGATGGGATGATGCCTTCCTCCGCCAGCCAGGAGAAAAAGACTTTGAGTGTAGTCAAACGACGCGCCAGCGATTTCATCTTGCAGGGCACGCCGCGTTCGTGGCGCAAGTAGTGGAGAAAGTCCTCCAGTTGTTTGGTGCTGATGTGGCCGATGACCGCCCTTTGGCCCAGGTAGCGAGAGAGAAGGCGCAAATCGCTGTCGAAGGCTTTGATCGTGTGGATGCTCAGGTCTTGGCTGACCATGTGGGCGTGGAAGGCTTCAAGAGCTTTGTGCAGGGAAGAGTTGGCAGTCAGTTTTGCAGTCTCTTTTGCGCTCAGTGGCGCCTCTTCGGTAGATGAGAGCAGCGGTTGTTGAGACATCATGGCAGTCTCCTTCGTATAGGACTAGTTTATGACATAATTATAGCAGGGACTTTAGACTTGTCAAATATTGGGAATATGCGAACGGACGGTTGCAACGAGAAAAGGTCATTCGTATATCCATGGTCTCGATTCTCATTGCCAAGCGGAGTTCGCCACCAGCGGATAGCTGCGCCGGAACGAATTTCTCTTTTTGCTTCGGCTGGAGCACAGTCCAGGGATGTGGCGCGTGGGCTGTTGCCCGCGCTGAGCGGAGTTCGCCATATCAACGGATGGCTGCGCTGGAACGAATCTCTCTTTGCTTCGGCTGGAGCACAGTCCAGGGATGTGGTGCGTGGGCTGTTGCCCGCGCTGAGCGGAGTTCGCCATATCAACGGATGGCTGCGCTGGAACGAATCTCTCTTTGCTTCGGCTGGACCACAATCTAGGGATGTGGTGCGTGGGCTGTTGCCCACGCCGAGCAGAGGATGGCGGCTAGATCGTGGCGCATTCGTTTATTCGTTGCCTTATTCGTTGATGGCATCCCATGACAAAAGCGACTTTCAACACCTCGGGCTGTATCCCTTGACAAGAATGCGTCACATGGATATAATTGAGACAAAGTCTCAATTAGCGGAGGGTGGGGTATGTTGGCTGACGTTGCGGAACGCTTGCAGCAAGCGGGCTATCGCATTACCAGGCCACGCCGGGCGGTATTGCAAGTGCTGGAGAGCGAAGGGGAGTTCCTCAGTCCAGCAGAGGTGCTGGCGCGCGGGCAGGCGATTTACCCTGCGCTGAGCAGGGCGACCGTTTACCGCACGCTGGAGATTTTGGCGCAGTTGGGGCTGCTGTGCATGATCCATGCCGGTGAGGCTCGTTCGCGCGTGGCCTGCGTGGAGATGCACCATCGCGGGCATCACCTTCTGCTTTGTGTGAGTTGTGGCAACGTGATCCCATTTGAGGAATGCGTTGTCAGTGATCTGGAAGCGCTGCTTGCACAGCGCTTGGGCTTCCAAATCAAGGGGCATTTGCTTGAGTTTTATGGCTTGTGCGAGGAATGCAGAGAGCGGCAGAAGGCGGAGGTACTAGAGGAGGGGGAAAGCGGTGAGAATGCGTAATACCCTACAAATAGGGATGCTGATCCTGGTCTTGTTGCTCGTCTCCTGTCGTCCCGCGGCTCCAGTACCAAGAACGACGACTTCCTTGGATGTGGTGGCGACGCTGCCATTTCTAGCGGACGTTGCCCAGAACGTGGCCGGCGACCGTTTGAGAGTGTCGTCGCTATTGCCTGCTGGTGTGGATCCGCATAGTTATGAACCGACGCCAGCAGATGTGGCCAAAGTTGCCGATAGCGAGGTGTTGATTATCAACGGGGCCGGCTTGGAAGCATTTCTGGAAAGGCTGCTGCGCAGCGTCGGTGGTGAGCGTGTCGTCATCGAGGCGTCAACAGGGTTGGTCAGCCGTACGCCGCACGAGGGCGAGGTTCTGGAAGGCGAGGCTCATGGACATGAGCACGATCCCCATTTCTGGCTCGACCCGAACTTGGTCATCCGCTACGTGGAGAACATTCGCGATGGGTTGAGCCAGGTGGATCCTGAAGGGGCAGCGGTGTATGCAGCCAATGCCGCGGCGTACGTTACTCAGCTCAAGGAGTTGGATGCCTGGATTGCCGAGCAAATAGCGCAGATTCCACCGCAGCGGCGCCTACTGGTGACCAACCACGAGAGTTTTGGCTACTTTGCGGATCGCTATGGCTTGCGCATCGTGGGCACGGTTATACCCAGTGTGAGCACGGGCGCTTCACCCTCTGCCCGGCAATTGGCACGGCTGGTGGATGCTATCAAGGCGAGTGGTGCGCCGGCGATCTTCCTGGAAACGGGCAGCAATCCTCAATTGGCGCAGCAATTGGCACGGGAGACGGGGGTCAAAATCGTTACCAATCTATACACCCACTCTTTGGGAGCAGCAGGTGGCTCACCTTCCAGTTACATCGAGATGATGCGACATAATACGAGGGTTATTGTGGATGGGTTGAAAGGTGAGGAGTGAGGAGTGAGGAGTGAAGGGTGAGAGGTTGTTTGCAGAGACTGAGCCGGCACGGCTGGAAGTGGAGCATGTGAGCGTGGCATACAACGGCCAGCCAGTGCTGTGCGATATAACTTTTCAAGTCGCGCATGGAGCACGGGTGGCGGTGGTGGGACCCAACGGCGCGGGCAAGTCCACGCTGTTCAAGGTGTTGGTGGGGCTATTGCCCTGGCACGGGGGTCGCATCTTGATCCATGGGCGCCCTCTGGGGCATCATCACGATTGCGTGGCTTATGTCCCGCAACGCGAGGAAGTGGACTGGCGCTTCCCACTCACCGTGAGCGACGTGGTGATGATGGGGCGCTATGGGCGGTTGGGTTGGCTGAAGCGCCCAAGCAAAGAGGACCAGGAGGTCGTCTGGCGCTGTCTGGAGCACATGCGCATCGCTGATTTGGCGCGTCGTCCCATCCAAGAGCTTTCGGGAGGACAGCAGCAGCGGGTGTTCCTGGCACGTGCGCTGGCGCAGGAGCCGCACATCCTGTTGATGGACGAGCCCTTCACCGCAATTGACATGACCACGCAGGAAGCGATTATGGCGCTGCTGGAAGAGCTACGGGCGCAGCAGGTAACGGTGTTGATTTCGACACACGACCTGAGCCTGGCCTCGGCGCACTTCGACCAGGTGTTGTTGCTCAACCGGCGTGTGATTGCTTGCGGAGCCGCACACGAGGTGTTCACGCAGGAGCGACTGGCAGAGGCTTTTGGCGGGCAGTTGTTCATCCTGGGCGAAGGGGCTGTAGTGGTTGATCAATGTTGCGCGCCAGATACAGGAAGGAGGGTGCGGAGGTGATCACCTGGCTGACTGCGCCATTGGCGTATGAGTTCATGCAGCGTGGACTGATGGCTTCGATCATGGTGGGGGTATTGTGCGCCGTGATTGGCTGCTATGTGGTGCTGCGTTCGATGGCTTTCATTGGCGATGCTCTGGCGCACGCCATCCTGCCTGGCATTGCTGTAGCCTACCTGCTGAAGGGCAATTTGCTCATCGGGGCGCTGGCAGCAGCTGTGGTCGTTGCCCTGGGCATTGGCTTCTTCTCCCGCCAAGGGACGATCAAGGAGGACACGGCTATCGGCATCCTCTTTGCGGCGGCGCTTTCGCTGGGGGTGCTGCTCATCAGCACGATTCGCACCTATGCCGTGGATTTGACACACATCCTCTTTGGCAATGTGCTGGGCGTGAGCACGGGCGACCTGTGGCTGACGGGGGCGCTGAGCCTGCTGGTGCTGACGGCCATTGCTCTGTTGTACAAAGAGTTTCTCGTCATCTCGTTCGATCCAGTGCTGGCTACGACCCTGCGCTTGCCCGTAGAGTGGCTACGCCATTTGATGCTGATCCTGCTGGCACTGACGGTGGTCGTTTCACTGCAGACGGTGGGCGTGGGTTTGGTGGCAGCGATGCTCGTGACGCCGGGGGCAACGGCTTATCTGCTCACGCGTCGCCTGCCGGCCATGATGGCGGTGGCAGCGTTGATTGGCGCCTTCTCGAGCGTCACGGGCTTGTACATTAGTTTCTACTGGAATGTCGCCTCTGGCGCAGCAGTGGTGCTGGTGGCGACCGCCGTCTTTTTGGCAGCGTTCCTGCTGGCGCCACAGCGCGGTGCGCTCTGGCAGTGGCGGAGAGGGAGGCAGACGTCACTGCTGGCGGAATGTGCAGAGGAAAGTTAATTTACCACAAAGGCACGAAGATACCAAGTTTTTATAATATCTTCGTGTCTTGGTGTCTTGGTGGTGAGTACTGCCGCCCGGGTATGCTATTTTGCCACCAGGGTGCACCATTCCAGCGTCGTCTCTTTCATCGGCAGGGCATCTATGGTGGCTCCTTCCAATACCACGCCAGTTGGGGTCGGGCGCGCTTTCCCGAAGCAAGAAGTGGCCACTTCGACCTCCCAGCCGGCTTGGGCGAAACGCTCCAGCAGGGAACGGCGGAAGAGCAGGTCAGAAAGCCCCCATTCGGCAATCCGTGCGGCGTTGTCCTCGTCATCTTCGGGGAAGAAGATGGAGATGGCCAGGAACGAGCCTGAGACAATGCGTCGCAGTTCGCGGAGCAAATCGCCGGGTTCTCTGATGTTCGGCAAACCCTGATAGGTGGTCAAAGTCGCGACCGCACCGTCCTTGAACGGTGTGCGCCGGGCATCGAATGCCAGGAGACTCACGTGGTCGTACAGTCCAAAGAACTCGAAGCGTTTGCGGTCTCGGCGCAGCACGCGGGGGCTAAAGTCGGTGGCGACGACGGGGCGGTTGAGCCCGCGCGCCAACTTTTCAACCAAGTGACATAATCCCGAGGCTAGATCCACGATAGGGCCATCAGTGGTAGCGAGGCGTTCGATGATATAGTTGATTTGTCTCTCCGAGCAGGCGAGGTATTCTGGAGTATAGATTCCCGGAAGGGCTACGTCCCTGGCAGCCTTTGCCTGAGCGAACTGTCCGCGTTCGTCCAAGATCATGGCGCGGAAGAATTGGTCAGCAGGGGACAGAGTCTCCAGCGCCACATTCATCAATTGGCGTTCGACTTCGGGGTGTTCGCGCAGATATTGCGTCAGACGGCTGTCCAAGTGCTCCCACAGGTCATCGCGCGGTAGATCGGGGGTGAGGAATACGCCAATTCCCTCGCGGACGGGATAGGAGGCGGCACATGCCGCACAGCGTGCTTCTGCGGTTTCGATGCGGGCATTGCTGCGCTCGGCAATGCTCCACTCCAGATTGCCGTGACAGGCTGGGCATTGCAGCATTTCGATGAGGTAGGGATGCATATCAGACCTCCGTAGGACGTTCGATAGCAGCGGTGGCCCAGACGACCAGGGCATAGCCCAGGGCACATGCGATCAATGCCACAATTTGAGCAGTCAAAGAAAAGCCACCAGACCAGCCATAGCGCTGATCAAGCCCGGCAACGATATAGCGCGCCAACTGAACCAGGCCGAGCATGCTCATGATGGCCGTGTCCCAAGTCTTAGCCCCCTTGCGCGGACCCAGGCGCTCAGCCAGCAGGTCTGGGTTGGAGCGGATAATGATGCTGGCTGTCGCTATGATCCACGCTAACATCACTGCAAGGCACGCCCAGGCTGGCCACCAATCTATCCGCCCGGCTGATGCAAACAGGGCCACGCCCATAAAGACAAGTCCCATAGCCTCGCGAATGGCATAACGTACGAGGAGTTTTGTGTTCATAGTCCAGCGTTACCTTGTGCAAGTCTCGGCATTGGGGCTGCTCTTGCGAGGATGGTGCGCTATCAATTTCAAGTGGCAGTGATGCTGCAATTGAGCCTGCCCCAGTGCTTCTTCTAGAACCCTGTGGCAATGGCCACAGCGCTGGCGAGCCAGCAAGTGGCAATGAGCACTGCGTTGCTGACGTAGTAGGTCACGGGCTGGCGTGCGCGCAGTTGCGGCGCATTCACTTCCAGCCATTCTCCAAGACGGTAGCCCAGCGGGAAGAGCATGGCAGAGGCTACTGCCCAGGGGATGCCTTCTGCCGCCAGGAATGCCAGCAACCCCCCCGGACGGTTGAAGGAGAGCAGGTACAGGCAGGGAGCCAAACGGATGCCCAGGAAGTGGAATGCTCCCGCGGATAGCAACGCCGCCGAAGCAGCAGTGGCAGCGCGGGCTAGGCTGGTTTTGTGCAGAGCGCGTCCGGCTACGGCGATTGCACCAGCCAGGGTTAATCCTTCCAAGAGCACGGCCAGGCACGAGTTGGCTTTGCACATGACCGATACGTGCAGGATGGGCACGGCCAGTTGTTTGCACAGGATGGCGACGATGGCGATGCCAGCCAGCATCCATGGCTTTTTGAACATGGCCACGGCAATGGCCATGAGTCCGAAGCCAATGCCGGTGAGGATGGCGGCGCGGAAGGGGAGACCGGCACGCTGGATGGCGCTGTTCAGCACGACCTCGGAAAAGCCCCACAGAGAGCCGAGGGCGAGGATAGCGATCCCAATATCGAGCGGTTTGATGGCCTTGGCGTTTTTCATGCGTCTTGCTCCTTTAGATGGTATAGAAAATGGTATAGAAACAAGTTGCAAGGGACGTCGGCGATGATTCAACTGTTCCTATTGCAATTGTATGACGGGATTCGCACAATGTCAAACAGGCGATGATGTCGTTGCAGTAGGGGCAAACACGAGGTTCGCCCATGGTAGTTGTAGGCGCGTCCTCTGCGTAGTATAATCCCATTGGCATTGTTTGCCATTACAGTGCGAGTGAAGGATAACCATGCACATGAGACGCCTGCGCCTGATCATTCCGCTTTTGTTGCTCTGTCTCCTGCTCTTGTTCGCGCTGGGGAAAATGGGAGATGGTTCATCGCCCTCTTTGTCACCTGAACTGGGGCAGGCCCCTTGGCTTCTGGTAGATGAATCCTTCGCGGGTGCGTTCACGATCGTGCCCGCGGGTGCGCGTGAAGGTGGGTTGTCCGTCAATCCGCTGGAGAAGCAGAATGCGTGGGCTTTTTTCTACGCCTACTACCGCCCCTGCGAAAACATTTCCACTGGCTGGACCGGGAACCACGCCACTTGCAACGAAGGGAGCACCTCGGAGGCTTTTCAGGCTGCGGTTTTGCAGCGCATCAATTACTTCCGCGCCATGGCAGGCGTGCCGGCGGATATCACCTTCCGCGCGGAGTTGAATGAGAAAGCACAGAAAGCAGCGTTGATGCTCAGCGCGAACGGGCTGCTGAGCCACACACCGGATGAGAGTTGGCGCTGCTATTCGCTGGAGGGAGCGCAGGGCGCCCGCAGTTCCAATTTGTATTTGGTGGCGCATTCCTGCGAGGCCATTGACGGGTATATGCAGGATGCGGGAAGCGGCAATGCACACGTGCCCCACCGTCGCTGGCTGCTGAATCCACGCACCATGACGATGGGCATTGGGGATATCCCACCAGTTTCGGGCTACCCGGCGGCGAATGCGCTGTTGGTGTTTGGTATTGCCTCTGCCGAAAGGCCCAAAACACGCGACAACTTTTTTGCCTGGCCTCCTCCCGGCTACGTACCCTACGTCGTGGTCTATCCCCGCTGGTCCTTTTCCTACGATGATGCTGATTTCTCCCAGGCTTCGGTTTCCATGACCTACGAGGGCAGCGAGGTGCCCCTCACGCTGTTGCCCGTTGCCGATGGCTATGGCGAGAACACGCTTGTTTGGGAGCCGCATATATCCTTAGAGCGCCCCAGCAAGGATCAATGGTACACCGTGCGTGTCCGCAATGTCGTGATAGGGGGCGTTGTCCATCATTTTACGTACGTGGTGATCCTCTTCGATCCGTACTAGAATGAGGGGAGCCATCAGCGAATAGGGGAACGAATAAACGAATGGACTGCGCTGGCGATTCGTTCATTCGTTTTGGCGCAGCCATTCGTTGATGGCATGCCTGCTCCAGGCGGACAACAGTCCGCCGTCTTTTGGCGTGGGCTGTTGCCCACGCGGAGCAGGGGCGCAATTCAATTGCGCCCCTACAACGCGTGCTCTGCGGTGCAGGCAGGCGTGGGCTGTTGCCCCCGCGGAGCGCTCAGAACACGGCAAGTTGACGAAAGGCGAAGCTAATAGTATACTCGGAAAGCGCGTGGCGCTTATGAGATATTTCTGTGAAAGCGAGGTCGAATTACCATGAAGATAAATCGCATGCTCATGATTGCGATTATCCTGTTGTCGTTTGCCGTGAGCATCTATCTCTATCCCAGGATGCCAGAGCAGATGGCTTCGCATTGGAATGCCCAAGGTCAGGTGGATGGCTACATGCCCAGGTTCTGGGGCGTGTTCTTTCTGCCGTTGCTGCTGGTTGCCTTTGCGCTCTTGCTGCTTGTGCTGCCCAAGATCGATCCCTTGCGGGAGAACATCGAACAGTTTCTGGCGCAGTACGAACGTTTTGTGGTGCTCGCGCTGGGCTTTTTCTTCTATGTGCATCTCTTCACTTTGGCGGCGAACCTGGGCTGGGAGATGCCCATCATGCGGGTGATCTCCCCTGGGATGGCACTTCTCTTCTATGGCGCAGGAGTCCTCGTGGAACATGCCAAGCGGAATTATTTCATTGGCATCCGCACGCCGTGGACATTGGCAAATGAGGAGGTTTGGAACCGCACGCACAAGGTCGGTGGCAAGTGGTTCAAGGCGGCTGGGTTGCTTGCTCTGGGCGGAGCCATATGGCCGCAGTGGGGGCTTTTCTTCATCATGGCCCCTGTGCTCTTGGCGGCACTGTACACGGCCATGTATTCATATCTAGAGTACCAGAGAGTGACCAAAACACCCACAACTTGAAAAGACGCTTGGTGAATGAGTAGCCTCTGCTGCATGTACCGCGGCCAGTTTCGCGGAAGTGCACGGGCAGAAAAACTGCATAAGGGCTTGGCCCAATCAAAGTGGAGGTGTTGAACGTGAGCGCAATTCATACCCGCACCGATTTGCCCGTGTTGTTGATGCATGACCTGGACACCTCATGGACGGTTGACGAGATAGAGGAAGCGCAGCGCGACGTTAACCGCCTGGTAGAGGAACTGCAGGAGCTGGGGCATCCTGTTACCACTGTGCCTGTTTCCAATGCGGAACTGGCTGCCTATCTCGGCGAGTACGATCCGGATCAGCACATCGTTTTCAACTGGTGCGAAAGCCTGCCTGGAGTGCCCTACAGCGAGGCACAAGTGGCCCAGACGTTGAGTGCTTTGGGGTTCACGTACACTGGTTCGCCCGCGTCCGTGCTGACTCTGAGCTGGGCTAAGGGCAGAGTGAAGCGTTTGCTGAGTCAATGTGGCATTCCCACACCGCGTTGGAAGATTTACGAAAGGGCTCAGGCTTCCGATTGGGGTTGTTTCCCAGCCATTGTCAAGCCGGTACATGAACACTGTAGTTATGGCGTCACCCCCGAATCGGTAGTGCTCACGCCGGAAGAGCTATGCGAACGGATCGCCTATGTGCTCGATGTATTTCACCAACCTGCTCTAGTCGAAGATTTCATTGATGGTCGCGAGTTCCACGTTACGCTATGGGGCAATGGGGAGGTGCAAGTTCTACCGCCGGCAGAGATGGATTTCAGCGCCTTTGCTGATATACATGACCGTTTGTGCAGTTTTGATTCCAAGTTCTGTCCTGGTTCATTGCACTATGACTGCATCCAGTTGCGCTTGCCCGCGCCGCTGGATGAGGACGAATGCAGGCAACTGGAGCAGACGGCACGCGCCGCGTACCTGGCTCTTGGCTGCCGCGACTATGGACGGTTGGACATCCGCTTGCGAGGCGGCATTTTCTACGTCCTGGATGTGAACCCCAACCCAGACATCAGCGCAGAAACGAGCACAGTCTATGCCGCAGCGGAGGCTGGCTATTCCTATGGAGCAATGGCCAGTTATCTGATCAATCTCGCCGCGAAGCGTCATCCCAAATTAGGACGACATTGGTTCTGACGGCTTGTTATACCATGCCGTGGTTGCACGGTCATCGCTTATGAAGTGCCGGATAGTGGTATGGTGTGTATATTGATGGCTGCGCTCGTCTGCGATAAAGCGACTGAAGTGGCTAGCGACACGCTTATCGGTTAGTAGCAAAGGCAGGTCTCTTGTCTGAACTGCGCGCGTTGTTTCGCTATGTAAGGCCGTATTGGAAGCAGATGACTCTGGCTGGGCTAGCGCTGATGGCAGGCAGTCTCATCAGCCTAGCCTTGCCTTGGGCGCTGCGTGCTCTGGTAGACTCGGTGTTCGTCAGCCGAGAGCAGAGCCAACTCAACCGATTGATTCTGAGCCTGTTGGTGCTCTTTTTGCTGCAGGCATTGTTCACCTTTGTCCAAAGTTATGCGCTCACTTTCGTGGCACAACGGGTGACGGTGGACCTGCGGCGAGCCATCTATGACCGCATGGTTGGTCTGCCGCTGCGTTTTCTGACTGAGCGGCGCGTGGGCGAATTGGTCTCACGGGTGACGAACGATATCACCGTGATTCAGGCCATGCTGACCGAAACTCCTATCTACCTCCTGCGCGAGATCATCACTCTGGCCGGCGGCGGTGTCTTGATGCTGGTAATGAACTGGCAACTGACTGTGCTGGTGTTTGTCCTCGTGCCAGTGATCTTGGGTGTTTCCGCCTTATTCGGGCGACCTTTGCGGCGCTTGTCCACAGCCGTGCAGGATCGCTTGGCCGATGCCACTGCGGTCCTGGAGGAGACGCTGGCGGGGGTACGCGTGGTCAAATCCTTCGTCCAGGAGGATTCGGAACGACGCCGCTTTGGGCGCTATGTCGAAGCAGGTTTTGGCACGGCGATGCAACGCACTCGCCTGCGCGCAGCGTTCATGGCCTTGATTAGTTTTTTGGGACTGGGGTTCATCCTGGCTCTGTTGTGGTTTGGTGGGCAGCAGGTCCTGGCGGGCATGATGACTCCTGGCGAGATGGTGGCTTTTCTGGTGTACATGATGCTGGTGAGCGGGCCGATGGCGGCGATGGCTGGCCTGTATTCACAGGTGCAAGAGGCGATTGGTGCAGCGCGACGCGTGTTGGAACTGATGCGGGCCGAGCCCGAGCCTTTGGACGATGCGCAGGCTCCAGAGTTGCCGCCGGTGAAGGGATTGGTGCGCTTTGTGGATGTGCATTTCAGTTACAACGGCGTGGAACCGGTCTTGCAGGGGATCGACCTAGAGGTCCAACCTGGCGAGGTCATCGCTTTGGTTGGGCACAGTGGGGAGGGGAAGACCACTCTGGTCAGCCTGCTACTGCGCTTCTACGAACCGACCCAGGGACGCATTGAAATTGATGGCTACGATATCCGTCGCGTGCGCTTACGCAGCCTGCGCGAGCAGATCGGGCTAGTGCCACAGGATATCTTCCTCTTTGGTGGGACGGTGCGCGAGAACATTGCCTATGGCAAGCCCGGGGCCAGCGATGAGGAGATCGCCGCGGTGGCACGCGCCGCTTGTGCCGAGGAGTTCATTGTCAATCTACCGGAAGGTTATGATACGGTGATTGGCGAGCGTGGGGTGCGGCTTTCGAGCGGGCAGCGCCAGCGGCTGGCTATCGCGCAGGCGCTGCTGAAGGATCCGCGCATCTTGATTTTGGACGAACCCACGTCTTCGTTGGATGCAGAAGCGGAGCACGAAGTGCAGATGGCGCTGGAGCGGCTGATGCGCGGACGAACTATATTCATCATTGCGCACCGTCTGGCGACCGTGCAGCGAGCTGACCGCATCGTGGTGCTGGAGGGCGGCAAGATCGTGGAGCAGGGCACGCATTGGGAGTTGATGGCTGCCGGTGGCGTGTATCACCGCTTGTACACGCTACAGTTTGCAGAGAGGTAAGGTTTGATGCGCGCAGCGCAAAGCAAAGTGCGCACTACGAACGACGAAGCGCACTAAAGTGCGCACTACGAACGACAAAGCGCATTAAAGTGCGCACTACGAACGACGAAGCGCACTAAAGTGCGCACTACGAACGAAGCGCATTAAAGTGCGCACTACGAACGAAAGCGCATTAAAGTGCGCGCTACGAACGACAAAGCGCATTAAAGTGCGCGCTACGAACTTATCTATCATGGAGGTGGGAGATGTGTGATACACTGGTGGCAGTGGGCGAGGCTACTGCTGATGGCACGACAATCCTGGCCAAGAACAGCGATCGCGAGCCAAACGAAGCCCAGGTGCTGACGTACATCCCGCGCGCCAGGCACGAGCCTGGGAGCAAAGTCAAGTGCACCTATATCGAGGTTCCACAGGTGGCGGAAACGTACGAAGTGATCCTCTCGCGCCCCTTCTGGATGTGGGGATGCGAGATGGGTGCCAACGAACACGGTGTGGCGATAGGCAATGAAGCCGTGTTCACCAGGGAACCTTATGGCAAGGAACCGGGTCTATTAGGTATGGACATGATGCGCTTGGCCTTGGAACGCGCGGATACAGCACGCAAAGCACTGGATATCATCGTGGAACTCCTGGCGACCTATGGCCAGAGCGGCAATTGCGGCTTTCAGCACAAGACGTACTATCACAACTCGTTCATCATCGCCGATCCCGAAGAGGCATGGGTATTGGAGACGGCAGGCAAGTACTGGGCGGCAGAACGAGTGCGCGGCGTGCGCACTATTTCCAATGGCTTGACCATTGGAAATAAGTGGGACCTGGCTTCGCCTGGGCTGGTGGAACATGCCATCGAGAAGGGATGGTGCAAATCCAAGGAGGATTTCCATTTTGCCCGTTGTTATTCGGATTTCCTGTACACGCGCTTGGATGGCTGTCGGCCACGGCAGTGCCGTTCCACTGCGCTGCTGGAGGAGCAGCAGGGACGCATTACGCCGCAGGTGATGATGTCCGTGCTGCGCGATCACGGCTCTGGCGCGGTTGCCGATGCTACCTGGAACCCTAGCCGGGGCTGGGTGATGGATACCATTTGCGTACATGCTGGGCTGGGGCCGACGCGTCCAAGCCAGTCAACGGGGGCGATGGTGGCTCACCTGGCGCGCGACCTGCCCACGTATTGGCTGACCGGCACCTCCGGGACATGCACGGGCATCTTCAAGCCGGTGTACCTGGGCGGAGCTGGGCTGCCCGACCTGGGACCAGAGCCAAGCGGCCACTACGACGAGCAGTCGTTATGGTGGACGCACGAGAGATTGCACCGCGCTGTGATCCAGGATTATGCAACGCGGATGACCTTGTACCGCAGCGAGCGCGATGCACTGGAGCAAGCCTTCCTGGGTGAGGCAGCAGAGATGTATGCCCAATACCGTGGCATGAGCGTAGAGGAGCGGGCGCCTTTCCTGCGGGATTTTACCGCCTCGTGCTTTGCGCGAGCGCGGGAGGCGACAGTGCGTTGGTCTGAAATGGTTTCAGCAACGCCGGTGAAGCACAAACCATCCTGGCTGTTTAGGCTGGCCTGGGATGGCTTCAACAAAGCAGCAGAGTTCAAGATAGAGCATTCGGTATAGCATCGGATGACAAGGAAGTCTTTCCTCCGCGTGGCCGGACTATGCGGCGTGATTGCTCCGGTCGTTTCACTGGGCATGATCTTCTTTGCCGTTGCCATTTCGCCCTGGTTCAACTGGCACACCAATGCGTTGAGCGACTTGGGGGTCCACCCTGGAACGGCTGGCTGGTTCAACGCGGCGCTGATCATCGGCGGCGTGCTTACTGCCACACTGGCTATCGGCGTGGGGCAATGGATTGGGCCAGGCTGGATTGGTTATTGCGGGACGGCAGCGGCATTCATCGGCGCTGTGGGGCTGATTGGGGTTGGAGTGTTCCCGGAGAACTATGGTGGAGTGCACTGGTACGCCGCAGCGACCTATTTTCTCATCACGCCCGTTGGTTATGTGTTGCTCGGCGCGGCAACATGGTGCAAAGGGCAACGAGTGCATGGTGCGCTGACGATCGCTGCTGGAATAGGCGCTTTCCTAGCAATCATGGGTGTCCCTCACAATGGCTTGGCGGTGCCAGAGATTGTGGCGACGTTGATCTTGACCAGCCGGGTGTTTGCGACGGGCATGAGGTTGTTGTTGGAATAGGAGATGGAAAGCGTCAAACAGAAAACAGAAAGGAATACAAATGGATAAGCGGTTATGGCAATCTATGGGGTTATGGTGCATGGTGTGTGTGGTGGCTCTAGTCGCTTGCACGGTGGCACGGAAGCCGCTGAAGGTGGTGGAAAGGGATACCGGCAGCATGCTCGAACTGCGCGTCGGAGACAAGTTCGATGTGGTGTTGGATGCTAACCCCACCACGGGGTATCAATGGGAGTTGGCGGGGGAGGTCCGCGTTGTGCAGCAGGTCGGGGAGCCAGAGTTTGTACCGGACAGCAATGCTCTCGGTGCAGGGGGCAAGATGACGATCCATTTTCAGGCTGTGGCTGCGGGGGAAGAGTGGCTGCGCCTCGTCTACCACCGTTCGTGGGAGCAAAGGGTTGCACCAGCAAAGACCTTTGAGTTGTACATTTTGGTCAAGGAAGCCAAATAGGGCAGCGGTCAACGCATAGGGGGCACAAATAAACAGATGACGTAGTAGCACGATTACTCGCGGGGAAAGGATTGGGCGATGGAATCTTTGCGTGAATATTTAGACTTTGCCGTCGAAACAGCCTACCTGGCAGGTAGACTTACACTGGGCTACTTCCAAGCGGATACACGACCTGAGTTCAAGACCGATGGCAGTCCGGTGACAGTGGCGGATCGCCGGGCAGAAGAGTTGATTCGCCAGCGCATCGAGCGGAAATATCCGCAGCATTTCATCGTGGGCGAGGAGTACGGCGAACAAGGCAGCGAGGAAGCGAGCCATCGCTGGTTCATTGACCCCATTGACGGCACCAAATCCTTTGTCTGTGGCGTGCCGCTCTATGGCGTGCTTCTGGCGCTGGAAATCGAAGGAGACACGAAGGTCGGCGTGACCTACTTTCCCGCATTGGATGAAATGATCGCTGCAGCCAGCGGCGAAGGATGCTGGTGGAATGGACGCCGCGCGCATGTTTCGAACGTGTCCCATCTCCGTCAGGCAGTGGTGGCATTTACCTCTTTGAGCCTTTTTGAGCGCTACGGACGAGGAGAAGCATGGCAGCGCATCCAGGCGGCCACTTATTACTGCGCCGGCTGGGGCGATGCCTATGGCTATGGCCTGGTAGCGACGGGGCGGGTGGATGTCATGCTCGACCCGGTGATGAGCGTGTGGGACAGTGCTCCTCTCTTGCCCATCCTGCAGGAAGCGGGTGGCTACTTCGGCGACTGGCAGGGGAATGCCACGATCTACGCCAGCGAAGGCTTGGCCGCAACGAAGGCTCTGCTGCCCCAGTTGCTGGCGCTCATCCGCGGGGAGGAGGCCGGGGATTGAAGTACCTGGCGTTTTTGCTCTCCGTCGCGGTCATGAGCATGCTGGTAGGCTGCACAAGTGCCGGTCATCCCAGCGCCTCTCCGGTTGTGCGCCAGGTTGCTCTTTCCCCGACGCATACAGCAACGGCTACACCCATTGCTCCGACTTCCACCCCCACCGCTACAGCCTCGCCCGTGCCGGCAACCGCTACGCCAAGCCCTACCGCGACGCCGAGCATGAGCCCATCGCCTACGCCCCGCCCCTGGAGCGGACAGCAAGCCTGCTCAACCACGGTGCAGGTAGAAGGCGCTGGCGGCATGACGGAGATCGTTCAGGTCCATTATCTCTTGTATCTTCCCCAGGATTATAGGCAGGAGGAGGGGCGGAAATGGCCGCTCGTCCTGTTCTTGCATGGCTCGGAAGAACGTGGCGAGAACCCAGGCCTGCTGAAGAGGGAGGGACTGCCCAAAATGCTGGAGGGGCGTCCCGATTTCCCGGCAGTGGTCATATCGCCGCAATGTCCCCAGGGAAAGCGCTGGGTGTCTCGGGTGCACATCTTGGGTGCTTTCCTGGATCAAGTGCAGTCCCTGTACGCCATTGATGCCGAACGCGTCTATCTGACAGGCATCAGCATGGGGGCGTATGGGGCGTGGGCACTGGCGCTGCGCTATCCGCAGCGTTTTGCTGCCATGGTGCCCATCGCCGGCGGAGCTAACGCTGTGAGTGACGAGGTGCCGCAGAACATGTGCGATCTGAAGGAACTGCCCATCTGGGTTTTCCATGGGCGGCTGGACCAGAATGTGCCCTACACCGATTCGGAGAAAGCGGTGCTGGCACTGCAGGAATGCGGGGGCAATGTGCGCTTCACGCTCTACGATGATGCGGCGCACACGCAGGCTTGGGAGCGGGCATACGCTGATGAAGAACTATATGCCTGGCTGTTTGCGCAGCAAAGATAGCATAAGAAACCCGGTTTCTTGTATTTGTGTATTTTTTCTCGCGTTGGGCTCTCTTCTGAAGTGAGGGGCGAAAACGCCCCCTAGATTCAGGGAGAAAGGAGTGTATAGAATGAACCAAAAGTGGCGCTTGGTAATCTTGACAGTAGTGCTAGCCAGCCTGGTGCTGGCGCTGGGTGGTGGAGTTGCCCTGGCTGACCCCGAGACGGATCCGCCAGTGGTTGGCCCTCCCACGTTGCTAATACGATTCCGTGGGGTAGTGGTGGATCGCCCCGATGACACCACGTTGGGCATTTGGATCATCGGCAACCGTCAAGTGGGGGTGACCGAAGACACTACGTTGGATGAGACGCTTGGCCCTGCCGTAGAGGGCTCTCACGTGGAGGTCGAGGCCAAGCGCGTGCCAGGACCCGACTCCAGCGCAGCAGTGCTGGAGGCGATTTGGATACGCGTGTTGGCAACGAGCGACACGGTGCGCCCCATTGCCATCCGTGGCTGGGTCAGCGAGGTGGGAGACACCTATTTGGTGGTGAACGGGCTCAGGATCCTGTATGACGACTCTACGGTGATCATAGGAGAACTGAAAGTCGGCGTGGTGGTGCATGTGCTGGCTGTGCGCACCAGCGAGGGATTGAAGGCCCTGAAGATCGAGGTGCTCCCTCTGTCCGAGCGTGTGGTAGAGTTCGAGGGCGTCATCCAGTACATGGGTCAGCCGGCCTGGATCATCGGAGGACAGCGGGTGCAGGTGACGCGGCAGACTACGATCGTTGGTCAGCCGCGGGTTGGTCTGACGGCCAAGGTACGGGCGATCAGGCAACCCAATGGCCTATTGTTGGCCCTGCTCATCGTGGTGCAGGATGAGTCACAACTGATCGAATGGACCGGCAAGATTGAACGATTGCCACCCAATATCGCCATTTATCCCCCCACTTACATTGGACGCTGGGTCGTGGGTGGGCGCGAGGTATGGGTAACGCGCGAGACGGAGATCGTGGGCACGCCACGAGTTGGGTTGATGGCTCATGTGCAGGCTGTGTCCATACCGCGTCGGCCATTGACGGCGCAGAAGATCGAGATCCTGTCCGCTACTACGCAAACCCCAGAATAGGATGTGTTTTGCTTTCGCTCTGCGCGACACTGAGAGGAAGGAGCACAGCTCCCGCAGGGGCGATGGCAGGAGAGCAGCCAGGCCCCTGTGACCTCAGCAAGCCATCCGACGAACGGCAGCCTTGGGAGCTGGGGCTGCCGTTTTCCGTTAGTTCCCTCCTAGGTTAGCAGTTGTTCATGGCTTGACACTCAAGGGACAACTTGCTATACTGTTAGCCAGCAGGTCACTCGCTAAGGCCACAAGGAACCCAATCCCTTAACAATTCTATCAGTGGAAAGAGCAGTGCCAAGCATAGCTGTTTCCAGACAAAAGGAGGTGCTTAGTGGAGGGGTAAAGAATCTGGTGAAGCAGTATGCTTCCACATTGCTCGAAGGGGTGATCCTTGCTGTAGCCTTTGCGTTGGTTGACCAGTTGCGCAGCAATACCTGGGTCATTGCCAGCGCTGCTACAGCAGGGCTCGTGGTCGGCATGTTCCTGGGCTTGGGAATCGCCGAGCACAGCAAGAAAATGGACACACAGGATTAAATTGGAGCCACCGCTTTATTCTCCCAAGTGCATATTTCCCTGTTCAACCCAGGTGCTTGTTGTGAGCGCGCAAAGGGTTATTTGGCCCTGTCCTGCAATGGTTAGGGCAGGGCTGTTTTGTGCTGCCTCGATTTCGCCTGCTCCCAGCAGGCTGTAGCCAGTACGATCTGTAGCGCTGTTTCCTCGCTGCTAGACGAATATCTCGAGATGTCCCCCTGTGCTTACGAACGGATTAGGATGACATATCCAGTGAGCGGAGCCAGCGTGGGGAGCGGTGTGTAGCCGCTGATGCTGCCTCCTGCGCCCACGGTCAGTGGGGCAATGGTTTCTTTGCCCAGCAGGTCTTGTGGTGTATATTGGCCGGCTGGGATGGGGCTCTGCGTAGCGATCAGATACCAGTCGCGGATGACGCGATCCGCAAAGTTGAGCAGAACCAGTATGTCGGCATTGGGTGCGTGGCGCAGGTAGGCATAGACCTGCTTAGCGCTGGATTCCAGGGGCATCCAGTCGCCGGTGCGCAGGGCGCGATACTGCAAGCGCAGACGGGTCAGGCGCCGGTAGTGACTGAGCAGAGAATCTGGATCGCCTAGTTGGCTCTCCACGTTGACCTCGTTGTAGTTCAGGTCCACATCCATCCAGGGGCGCCCCGTGGTGAAGCCAGCGGCGCGTGTGTTCGCCCACTGCATTGGTCGCCGGATGAAGACATCGGGTTTGGCGCCTCTCATGCCAATTTCCTCGCCATAGTATAGGAAGGGCACCCCGGGTGAAGTCAGCAGGAGCGTGGCAGCCAGACGTGCCTTGGGCAGGCTATCGCGCAGTTGGGTAATGATGCGGTTGTGGTCCTGCAATGCCAGGAAGGTGCCGTACTGTCCCTTGGGATAGAGGGAGTGGATGATGCCTTGTTGGGTTCGGAACAGCGTGGGATCGCCTTGATCCAGGCTGGTCACAGCGGCATTGGCCCAATCGAACTCGAAGCACATGTCCACTTCCTCATGGTAATAGCCCAAGCGCTCGGAAGTGGGGCCGGTTACCTCGCCGATGGCGAAGGCATTGGGCTGCAGCCCTTTGTAGAACGAGTAGAAGCGTTTCAGCCATTGATGCGTAGAGGGCGTGCTCTCTTGCTGCGTCCCCTCTTCGATGAGGTGGCGGATGGCATCCAAGCGAAAGCCATCCACCCCCATGTCCTGCAGCCAGAAGCGGATGACATCCAGCATCTGCTGCGTCACCACCTCGTTGCGTAGGTTCAGGTCCGGCAGGGAGGGACCGAAAAAGGCGTAATAGTAACTGCCGTCGCGCTGATACCAGACCCGGCGCTGATCGGGGCCGCGCCATCCCGGATCCGTATCCGACCAGATGTACCAATCGCGATAGGAGGAGGTGGGACCGGTGAGGGATTCCAGGAACCAGGGATGCTTTTCCGAAGTGTGGTTCAAGGCGATGTCCACGATGACATAGATGCCCCGGCGGTGTGCTTCGCTGACCAGTTGGCGGAAGGTTTCGTTGTCGCCATAGTGGGGCTCGATGTTGTAGTAATCGGTGGCGGCGTAGCCATGATATGCAGCGGATTTGTATACGGGCATGAGCCACAAAGCGTTGACGCCTAGATCGGAATCCGTATCTGGGTTGCCGTCGTTGAGATAGTCCAGTTTCTCCATCAGACCCTTGAGGTCACCATTGCCGTCGCCGTCGCTATCGTAGAAACTGCGCACCAGGAGGACGTAGAAGATGCAGTCGTTCCACCAACCAGGCTTCAGTCCGCCTGGGATGGGCAACGGGGGTGTGCTGGCTGGGCGCGGCGTGGGTTCAGCGGTCTTGGGCGGGGCAGTGGTGGGCTCAGCAGTGGGCGTCGGCGCTATTCTGGCGCAACTGCTCAGCAATAGGAGGGCAACGAGAGCGAAGATTTTAATATGGTGCCGGTTCATGGCGAGGCTTTCCTTTCTTAAGGCAAAGGACCCCTTCTCTCACCGTGATGCAGCATCGCTTGGATGCTCTTATCCATGCATTTCATATTATAGCGCATGCTCAAAGCTCTAGCAAAGCCATTCGTAGTACGCACTTCAGTGGCATTGAGCGCTTTAGCGCTCAATGCACAGGCTGGTTCAATTAGGTTTTGGGCTCAACAAGCGTTCGTACACGGCGAGGGTTTCTTGTGCGGCGCGTTGCCAGGAAAAGCGCGCGGCTTGGGTTAGGCCACGCTGGCGCATTTCGGCGCGGAGGTCGGCATCCGCAAGCACCGTGCCAATGGTTGCGGCCATGTCTCGTACATCGTGCGGGTCAAAGTAACGTGCAGCATCACCCCCCAGTTCGGGCATGCTGGAGGTATTGCTGCATACCACAGGCGTGCCGCAAGCCATGGCCTCCAGTATGGGCAGTCCAAAGCCTTCGTACAGAGAGGCTAGGACGTAGGCTTCTGCCCCACTGATGATAGCTGGCAAGTCCTCATCGGGCACATAGCCAGAGAGGAGCACGGCTTTGGGATCGTCCAGTTTCTCCAGCATCTGGAAAAAGTCCTGGTACAGCCAGCCGGCGCTGCCGACAATGACCAAGGCTAATTGGGGGTACTTCTGGCGCAGCAAGCGCAGGGCTTCTACCAAACGGATCAGGTTCTTGCGCGGCTCGATGGTGCCCAAGGCGAGGAGGTATTGTTCGGGCAAACCATAGCGAGCCTTGATCTCCGCCACTTGCTCGGCTGGCGCAGGATAGAAGGCAGGGGATGCGGCTTCATATACCACGGTGATTTTGTCTTCCGGCACCTGGTAAATGCGCATTAGGTCGCGTTTGCTGGACTCGGAGATGGTGATGAGCGCGCTGGCGCGTCGCACGAAGAGGGGCATAGCGGTGTTTAGGAACCAATAGTTCAGGCGTTTGTGATAGGCAGGGTAGAGGTGATAGACCAGGTCGTGGACGGTCAGCACGGTTGGGATGTCGCGCAAGGGCATGAGCAGGTGCTCGGTGGCGTGATAGAGTTCGGCGTCGGGCAGCAGGCGATTGAAACCCACGCCCAGCAGTTGACCCAGCCAGACTGCCATGCGCCAAGGCTTGTAACCAGCACGAACGGTGCGTATGGGCACGTCTGTGGGCACATTGTGCAATATGGGTGCCATTCTTGCCTGCCCGTTGCCGTTGTAGAACAAGCCAAAGCGATGCTTCTGACCATAATGGTGGGTCAGCAGAGCGCTAGCCAAACCCTCGGCATAGCGTGCCAGCCCTGCCCGTTGGTGGATAGCGGCAGAGATGTCAATGTAAATGGTCATGTTCAGCGACCCTCTGCCGTCCAGGAAGCCAGAGGGAGGTACAGCCGGTAGGAATAATACAGGCATGTAAAGACCTGGATACGATGATTCTCGGTGTCAGCGACATAGACGTTTCCATCCGAGTCTATGGCTATGCCACGCGGGTGGCCAAAGAGTCCATTGATAGAACCTTGCTGTCCCCACATGTTGAGCCACCTACCACTGCTGTCCAGGACCTGGATGCGGTGATTGCCGGTATCTGCAACAAAGATGCGGCCATCTGCGCTAACTGCTATGCCTGCGGGCGAGTTGAACATGCCTGTACCAGAGCCAAACCTGCCAAAGGCGGATAGAAACTCGCCGTTGGGGCCAAAGATCTGGATGCGGTGGTTGGAGGTGTCTGCCACGTATACTTGCCCCAATGGGTCCACTGCAACGTCCGAAGGCCAGGAGAACTGTCCAGGGCCTGTGCCCTGGATACCCCATTTATTGAGCCAGTTTCCGTCACCGTCAAAGACCTGGATGCGGTGGTTGTTCTTATCCACCACGTACACCAGCCCTGACGATGCAACCGCCAGACCCGAGGGTGAAGCGAATTGGCCATCTGCGCTGCCATAGCTCCCCCATGCGCTCAGGTAATTGCCATTGGCGTCGAATACCTCGATGCGGCTGTTATTGGTATCTGCAACGTAAACGCGCCCATCGGGTGCAATGTCCACGCTGCCTGGGAGGTTGAATTGGCCGGGGTTTGTCCCCTGCGTGCCCCATCGGCTGAGAAAAGCCCCATCGCGGTCGAAAATCTGGATGCGATGATTGGACGTATCAGCAACATAAACGCGTCCATCAGGGGCTACTGCGACGTCGGCTGGCCAGAGCAACTGGCCATTGCCTATGCTGGGTGCCCCCCACTTAGCAGCAAAGGTGCGGTCAGCGTAAAACGATTGAATGCGCTCGTTGGCATAATCGGCGACATAGATGCGTCCATCCGGGGCTATGGCAATGCCTGCAGGGCTGCGGAATTGCTCATCTGCAGTGCCATAGGAGCCGAATTTGTACAGATAACTGCCATTACTGTCGAAAATCTGCACGCGGTGGTTCCAGCCCTCTGTGACATAGATGTATCCGTTGCGATCTACGGCAATGCCGGCGGGCGCTCCCAGGGAACTATTGCCGGTGCCGTAGCGACCCCATTTGAAGAGGAAGTGTCCGCTGCTGTCGAAGGCTTGTATGTTGTGGTTCCAAGCATCGGCAGCGTAGACCCGGCCATTTGGGGCTACAGCGATATCCGAGAGCGAGGAGAACTGCCCGTCACCGCTGCCTTCAGAGCCCCAGCGCAAGATGAAACGTCCTTGGGAGTCGAAAACTTGGATGCAGTTGCTTTGACGGTCAGCGACGTATATGTGTTGGTCAGGGCCAATGGCTAAGGCTGAGGGATAACTGAAAAGCCCGTTATCGGTGCCATAGCCGCCCCATTTGCGCAGGAAGTTGCCATTGGCATCGAAGACTTGCACGCGGTAGTTTCCTGTGTCCGCCACATAAACGCTTCCATCAGGCCCAACCGCTATGCTGGTGGGGAAGTTGAATTGACCACTGTAGATGCCGTAGCCCCCCCATTGTCGTACAAAAGCGCCGTCAGCAGCAAAGACCTGGATGCGGTGGTTCGCGTTGTCCACGACATAGACCAGACCGTTGGGACTCACCGCAACATCGCATGGCCACTTGAATTCGCCAGGGCCATGCGGGACGCCAATGGTCCGAATCCAGGCATAACCTTCGGTAGTTTGTGCCGAAGCTAGGGGCGCCCAGGCTAAGCACAAGAGCACTACCCACACCAAGCGCCTGAACGCTTTCATCGCTTATGCCTCCTCGCGCTTCTCTCTCAGTAAATAAGACGTAATGGGTAAGCGTGTGGGTTCGTTACAGTTTTGTCATGTATTGATATTTTACACTATTCAGGCGATTTTGGCAACCCCTTGTTTATATCGTTGCGAGGATGCTCTGATGAGCGTTGCAGGGATGCAATTCAATTACGCCCCTGCAACGCGTGGGCAACAGCCCATGCCAGAAGGCGGCGGACTGTTGTCCGCCTTGGAGCATAGCCGAGGAATGAATTCCCCAGCTGAATGTGAGAAGCCCCTGAAAGGGGCTGTTCGCTTTTAGCCAGGGATTTCAATCCCTGGCATCAATGGGCAACAGCCCGCGCAAAAAGCCCCTCTCCTACGCTGTAGGAGAGGGGGCCGGGGGTGAGGCAATCCGAGCGCTGAAGCGCTCACTACAAACCCGCCAGGACGCAGTGGACTGTTGTCCGCCTTGGAGCAAAATCTCTCCTGCAGCGCAGGAGAGGGAGGGTTAGCGAGGTTTTCATCACTGCGCTCCGCAGAATGACAGGAATCTTTGAGCACGGCAAAGCATCTGCTGTTTGTCCCAATTTGCTTTTTGGCAATATATGAGGTAAAATAATGTGCTAAACAAGTTCGTAGGAGTATTTGGGTGCTCAGCGAGAAACGGTTGCAACGTAACAGAATATGGCTCGAGGAGGAGCGCGCCCGCCTGGAGAACGAACTGAGTTGCATGGGCACAGCGATGGACGAACGCGAGCGCCCGGGTTATGGCACGCACATGGCAGATAACGCAACGGAGGTCTTTGAACAGGCCAAGAATTTGGCAGTCCGCCAGCGTCTGCGTCATACGCTCAATCTAGTCAACAAGGCATTGGAGAAGATGGAAAAGGGTACATATGGAATCTGCGAGCAGTGTGGAGATCCCATTGACCCGGCGCGGCTGAAGGCGCTGCCTTATGCCACGCTATGCATGTACTGCCAGGCACGCGCTGAAATGCGGAGCTCACGTTAAAAGCACTATGCAGCGGGGGAAAATGCATTGAATTCCAGGCGAGCCAGAGACATTTTCGTCTTCGGTGCCGCGCTCGTTGTATTGGCCGCCGATCAACTTAGCAAGCATTGGGTACGCCAGCACCTCCTGCCAGCTGTACCTTGGAACCCGACTCCATGGCTGCGTCCCATCATGAGCTTCACCTTTGTGACCAACACTGGCGGTTCTTTCGGTCTCTTCCCGCAGTTGAGTTGGTTCTACACCCTGGTCGCGATAGTGGTGACTGCTTTCATCATCCTCTTTTACCGCCGTTTCCCCATTGACCACTGGCTGTTGGCAGTCAGTCTAGGCATGCAACTAGGCGGTGCTCTCGGCAATCTGGTAGATCGCCTTTGGCATGGGCAGGTGATTGATTTCATTGATCTCAATTTCTGGCCAATGCACGAATGGCCGGTTTTCAACATAGCGGACAGTTCCCTTGTGGTCGGCGTCTGTATCATGGTCATCTATATGCTCTTTCGCGAAAAGGCTTTGTCCAAGGCTTCCGAAGCCTGAGGGGGACTTCGGAAGCCTATTTTTATCCATAAAGGAGGCACATCAATGCAGGACAAGGCGTATCAACGCATCATCAATGCCTGGTGCATGTACGACTGGGCGAACTCGGCTTTCGCCACGACGATCATGGCGGCGGTGTTGCCCACTTTCTATGGCGCGGTGGCCGGTGCGGATTTGCCGGGCAACTTGGCCACGGTCTATTGGGGCTATACTTCTTCGATTGCGCTGTTGATTGCCGCTGTTTTGGCCCCAGTTCTTGGCGCCGCAGCGGATTATCTGGGGGCCAAGAAGCGCTTTCTGGCAGTGTTTGCCCTGTTCGGTATCTTCTTCACTTCGTTGTTGGTGTTGGTCAGCAAGGGGGACTGGCTGCTCGCCTCGGTGCTGTACATTTTGGGCGAGATTGGCTTCAGCGGGTCCATCGTCTTTTACGATTCCTTATTGCCCCATATCGCCCGGCCGGAGGATATTGACTATGTTTCAAGCAAGGGCTATGCCATGGGCTACCTGGGCGGAGGCATTTTGTTGGCGGTCAATATCGTCATGATTTTGTTCTGGGACAAACTGGGATTGCCTAGCCAGGAGATGGCTTCCCGCCTTTCCTTCCTTAGCGTGGGCATCTGGTGGGCGGTGTTTTCCATCCCCATTTTGCGCATCGTACCAGAACCGCCAGTGCGGGGAGTGAGCGGGACACGCGTGAACCCGTTCCGCGCCGCCTTCCAACGCCTGGGGCACACCTTTCGCGACATCCGTCGCTATAAAGAGTTGACCAAGTTTATCATTGCCTTCTGGCTGTACAACGATGGCATTGGCACGATCATCAAGATGGCCACGATTTATGGCACGGAGATTGGCATAGGGCAGGCGAGTTTGATCGGCGCGCTTTTGCTGACGCAGTTCGTGGGCATCCCCTTCTCGCTGCTGTTTGGCAAGCTGCCCAAGTTCATCGGCACCAAGCGCTCCATCTACCTGGCGCTTGGCGTGTACACGCTGATCTCCATTGCGGGCTATTTCATGACCAGTGCCTGGCAATTTTGGGTGCTGGCGGGCATGGTGGGATTGGTGCAGGGGGGCAGTCAGGCACTCAGCCGCTCGCTTTTCGGGGTGATGGTGCCCAAAGCCAAGAGCGCCGAGTTCTACGGCTTTTACGACGTGAGCAGCAAATTCGCAGGGATTGCCGGACCGGCGTTGTTTGCCCTGGTGGGACAGCTCACCGGCACCAGTCGCCTGAGCATCATCTCGCTCATCATCTTCTTTGTGGTAGGCGGGCTGTTGCTGACCCTGGTGGATGAGAAAGAGGGCATCCGCGTGGCGCAGGAAGCGGATGCGATGGCATTGACATAATTGTGAACGATGTCACGCGAACAAACGCGGTTGTCGGGGCACGGCATGCGATGATGGTAGGGGCGGGTTTCAAACCCGCCCCTACAACGTTATTTGGGCACGAAACAGGGATTGTCGCGATCGTAATCCCATTGAACCGGGTTGTTAACGATGTATTCGCGGATGCGGTTCAAGGATTTGTCGTTGCGAATGACGTGTTCGTAATAGTTGCGTTGCCAAACGGGGATGCCGGGTGTATTGCGCATTTCGTTAATACGCCGCGCCGAAAATGTTTTGAACCCACGGATAATTTCGGGCAGACCGTGCCGTTTTTGCCCACCAATGGTAGGGGCAGGTTTCAAACCCGCCCCTACAACGTTATTTGGGCACGAAACAGGGATTGTCGCGATCGTAATCCCATTGAACCGGGTTGTTAACGATGTATTCGCGGATGCGGTTCAAGGATTTGTCGTTGCGAA